>CAMYKE010000131.1:0-6758 GCA_947258895.1 uncultured Pseudomonadales bacterium
CTGTTCGATCTGGACGGTACTTTACTGGATTCGGCCCCGGATTTCAGTGATTTTATTGATGCCGAGTCGGCCGCGCATTTTGCCGAGTTGAGGACGATCCTCGATGACGCCGGACTCGCTTACCGGGTTAATCCGCGGGTGGTCAGGGGGCTGGATTATTATTCCAAAACCGTATTTGAGTGGGTGACGGATGAGCTCGGGGCTCAGGGGGCCGTGTGCGCGGGCGGTCGCTACGATGGGCTCGTTGAGCAATTAGGCGGCAAGCCGACAGCAGCGGTGGGCTTTGCCATGGGCATTGAACGGCTGGTATTGATGCTCCAGACGCTGGGTCGCCTCCCGGCTGGCCTCGACCGCATTGCGGACATATATATCGCTGCGCTTGGCGCGGCGGCGCAATCGCGGGCGCTGCTGCTGGCCCGGGTATTGCGGGCTGAGGAACCCGAACTGCGGGTTCAGGTAAATTGTGGTGGTGGAAGTTTCAAGAGCCAGTTAAAACGCGCCGACAAGTGCGGTGCGCGAATCGCACTGATTATTGGTGAGGAAGAAGTGGCGCAGGACCGGGTTACGCTGAAACCCCTGCGCACGAATGATGAACAACAGTCCCTGACCGAGCTTGAAGTAGTAGCCACGTTGCACGCTACCCGGTGGGACTGAAAAACGTAACCAGGAGTAAATTGAGTGGAAGATTATCGTACCGAGGAAGAGCAAATTGAAGCGCTAAAGCGCTGGTGGAGCGAAAATGGTAAATCCATTGTCATCGGCATTGTGCTGGCAGCCGCGGCGGTGTTCGGATGGCGCGCATGGCAGGCGCAGCAGCAAGCTGCGGGTGAAGCGGCTTCGGAGTTGTTTTTTAGCCTGGTGGAAGCGAGCAATTTGCGCAACAGCGGCGACGCGACCGCGGCAGCGACGGCCAGCCACTTGAGCAACACGCTGCGCAGTGAACACGGCGATACGGCATACGCCATATATGCCGCATTAATGGCCGCCAAACAGGCCGTTGATAGCGACCAGCTGGCGGCCGCGGAGGAGGAACTGCAATGGGCCGTCGCTAAGGCGGAACGCAACAGCTCACTGTGGCTGATTGCGAACCTGCGCCTGGCGCGGACGATTCTTGCGCAGGGTGGCGAGGACAATGCCCGGCGGGCGCTGGCGTTGCTGGAGGACGTCGAAGCGGCGGGCCATCGGGCGTCTTACGCGGAGGTGAAAGGTGATATTTACCAGCTGCTGGGACGTGCGGACGATGCCCGCGCGGCCTACCAGGCGGCGCTCGACGCCCTGCGCTCCGGCGGTATCCGGAACCCGTTCCTGGTGATGAAGCTGGATGATCTGGCAGTCGTTGGAGAGGGCTAAATGAGGGCATTACAGCGTGGTGTAATGGTTGCCCTGTGTTGTGCGGTGCTCGGTGGCTGCGGCTTCCTGAAAAACATCGGCAGCAAGGACGATGGCCCGCAACCCGCTCCCCTGGTTGACTTGAAACCCGAGATCAAGGTCAAGGTGGCCTGGTCAAAAGGTGTAGGGAAGGGGCCCGGCAAGCTGGCATTGAAGCTGCCGCCGGCGATCGAGGGCAAGCGTTTATACGTCGTTGATAAAAGGGGGTTACTGTTGGCGCTGGACCGTGATTCGGGTAAGGAGCAGTGGCGGCGGAAACTGAAACTGCCTGTCAGTACAGGCGTGGGTGCCGGTTTTGGCAGCATCTTTGTGGGAACTTCCAAGGGTGTGGTGCTGGCCATGAACGAAGCCGATGGTTCCGAACTGTGGCGCGCCAGCGTTTCCAGCGAGATTCTGTCCGTACCCCGCACCAACGGTGATGTTGTTGTAATCCAGACGGTGGATGAGAAGGTGTATGGCTTCGACGCCGCGAGTGGTGAGCAGCGCTGGTTCTATGAAAGCATCGTGCCGACCCTGACAATGCGGGGTACCAGCAGCCCGCTGCTGGCCACGTCGGTCGCGTTTGTGGGCCTCGCAAGTGGCAAAATTATCGCTCTGAATGCCGATACCGGCCAGCTGCTTTGGGAACGGCGAATTTCGGCCCCCAAGGGCAGTTCCGAGCTGGCGCGGATGACGGATATCGATGGAGATTCTCTGCTGCTGGGGAATGTGCTGTACGCGACGAGTTTTCACGGCAATATCGTGGCGATTGATGTCAGCACTGCGCGCGTTGTCTGGCAAAAGGAGTTGTCGAGCTATGCCGGTGTGGACGAGGGGTTCGGGAATGTGTACGCCAGTGATGTGACTGATCATGTCTACGCGTTCAACGCAGCGGATGGACAGAGCACCTGGAAACAGGCAGCGCTCAGTTACCGTGGCATCTCCGCGCCGGTGACCTTTGGCAACTTCGTGGTGGTCGCTGATTATCAGGGTTACGTGCATTTTATGGCCCAGTCGGACGGCCGCATGGTGGCTCGCAAGAAGGTAGACGGCAAGGGTGTTCGTTCCAATATGGTTGCGAAGGGCGATAAGCTCTATATCTATGGCAACAGTGGCAAGCTAGTAGCCGTTAGCGTGAACTGACACGTCGTGGATATTTTGGGAACCCGAGTGGCCGCCGGCGATCAGCAGGAATAGCGTGGTATGAAACCTGTCATTGCTATCGTAGGTCGTCCCAATGTCGGTAAATCAACACTATTCAATCGACTGACCGGTTCGCGTGACGCGCTGGTTGCGGACTATGCCGGGCTGACGCGCGACCGCATCTATGGTGAGGGCAGGGTCGGTGAGCGGGACTATATCCTGATCGACACCGGGGGTATCAGCGGTGACGAAACCGGTATCGACTCTGTTATGGCCGGCCAGTCGCTACAGGCCATGGCTGAGGCCGATGCGATCCTGTTCCTGGTAGATGCAAGCGCCGGCCTGACTGCCACCGACCAGGCCATCGCGGCACACTTACGCAAGCAGTACCAGCGTGTCTGGCTAGTAGTCAATAAAGCAGATGGCGGCGATCCGGACGTCGCCGCGGCGGAATTTCAGGCCCTGGGAATGGCTAACGTGGTCGCGGTTTCGGCGGTTCATAATCGTGGCGTCGCCAGTCTGGTCAATGCGGTGCTTGACGACTTTCCGGAGCCGCCCGAAAGTCCTGAAGCACATGAACTGGGCGTAAAAATCGCGATCGTGGGTCGTCCCAACGTCGGTAAATCGACGCTGGTGAATCGGATGCTCGGTGAAGAGCGGGTGGTCGTGTACGATCAGCCCGGCACTACCCGCGACAGTGTGTATATTCCATTCACCCGCCGGGAGCGTCGCTATACCCTGATCGATACCGCCGGTGTGCGGCGCCGCAAGAACGTCAGGGAAACGATCGAAAAGTTCTCCATTATTAAAACCCTGAAGGCGATCGAGGATGCCAACGTGGTGGTGGCGCTGTTCGACGCGCGCGAGGGTATCGTCGACCAGGATTTACATGTGCTGTCCTTCGTGCTCGAAGCCGGGCGTTCGCTGGTCATTGCAATCAACAAATGGGACGGTCTCGATGCCGATACTAAAGAGCGGTTACGATCCGATGTGAGTCGACGCCTGGATTTCGTCAGTTTCGCAAAGTTGCACTTTGTCTCCGCGTTGCATGGCACGGGGGTGGGCGATCTGTACCAGTCCATTGATCAGGCGTACCGTACTGCCACTGCCAAGTGGCCGACGAACCGGCTTACTACTATTCTCGAGCAGGCGGTACAGGAACATGCGCCGCCGCTGGTTCGGGGCCGGCGCATCAAACTGCGCTATGCTCACCAGGGAGGTTCCAACCCGCCGCGCATCATTATCCATGGCAACCAGACCGACGCAGTGCCGACCAGCTACCAGCGATACCTGCAAAACCGCTTTCGGCGGGATCTGAAGATCGTTGGTACGCCGATATTTATCGAGTTTAAGACCGGCTCCAATCCCTTTGCTGGTCGCAAAAACCAGCTAACCCAGCGCCAAATCGGGAAAAAACGCCGCTTGATGAAGCACGTCAAGAAAGGTCGGGGCTAATCATGACAAGCGAAATCATGACAAGCGCAACCACTGCAGGTAAGGGCCAACTGGTTCGCAAAACCTTCCCGGTCGGGCCGCTGCAATGCAATTGCACTATCATTGGTAATCGGCACACCCGGCAAGCCATGGTGGTCGATCCGGGCGGCGATGCTGCGAAGATAATGGCGCAGGTGCATGAGCTGGGCCTGAACATCAGCCTGATCATCCACACCCATGCCCACCTCGACCACTTCCTGGCGGCCGGCGAGATCAAGAAAGCAACGGGCGCACCGCTGTGCCTGCATAAGAAGGACCAGCCACTGTGGAATAACCTCGAGACCCAATGCCGCATGTTCGGCGTGCCTTACAAGCCCCAGCCCGGCCCTGACCAATGGCTGCTGGATGATGAGGAACTGCCCTGTGAACGCGGTGTGTGCCTGCACACCCCTGGTCATACCCCCGGCTCCATGAGCTTCTGGTTTGCCGACCACAAGCTGTTGATTGCGGGAGATACCCTGTTCAAGCGCTCCATCGGCCGGACCGACCTGTGGGGTGGCGATCACACCGCTATAATACGCTCAATCAAGCAGCGCCTGATGGTGCTGGATGAAGGCACTACGGTGGTGACCGGTCATGGCCCCGAGACGACTATCGCCGATGAACTGCGGCATAACCCCTTTATTCGCCAGGCCTAGTCTGCTGCCATCCGAGTCCCAAATTATCAATTGGACGCAGTGCCAGCAATAATAGGTGTTAGACAGGTCTCGGCGTTGAACGTAAAATGATGGGTCCCGTTCACTAAACCAAAATTTATCTGCGGGCTCCTGCAATCATGCTTTGGCGACCAAAATCAATATCACAGTTGGTGCTGTTAGGATTGCTGACAGTTATTGCGCCGCTGTGTCTTGCGATTTTTTTTACCGTGCAGACGCTGGATGAATTGGCCATTCGGAACAGTCAGGTGTCCCATTCCGCGGTATCACTCACCAGGATTAGCCAGGTGTTTCAGTCTGATTTGCTGAACCTCGAGCGGCGGGCGCGCCAGTATCTGACCTTGCAGGATGACGCCCTGCTGGAAATGTTTCAGCGCGAACGTGAGCAATCCCTTGGCCACCTGGTTGATATCAAGGCCATTCTAGAACTGACCGGGGCTCCGGATAGTAGCTTGCGGGACGAGCGCGAGCGCCTGGCCGGGATTATGGAGGCATTGCCGGTTGATCCATCCGGGCTCGACGAGCAGCTCGATGTATTTACCGAACTTGGCTCGAGCAGCCAGGAATTCCAGCGCTTGAGCCAGGCCTATGTGGATTCGCAATTGGCACAGCATCGCGCCCACACCGACGAGTTACAGGACTGGCTGGTGGTGATGGTTTCGCTACTGGGAGCGATGACGGCGGCTTTTTCGTTTGCCCTCATCTACTGGGTCAACAAACCCATCCGGCAGATCGAGGAGGAGATTCATAACCTGGGCGCGAGGCCGAAAAACAGCAGTTTATGCGCCACATGTCCCACGAGCTGAAGACGCCGCTGGCCAGTTTGCGTGAGGGCGCCGATTTAATGGCGGAGGGTCTGGTAGGTGATCTAGAGGTCAGGCAACGCGAAATCGTTGATATAATCCAGCAAAACAGCAGAGAGTTGCAGCGCCTGATTGAGAATTTGCTGGATTATAATCAGGTACTGGCGAGTAATGAGCTGAGTGCCGAAATGGTTGACCTGGATGGCCTGTGGAAGGAGCTGTTGCAGAGCTATCAGTTCAGGATTCGCAAGAAAGACCTGGATGTGCGGGTATATGGATCGGTCAAGGAATGGTGTGTCGATGCCGCCAAGCTGAGAACGGTGCTGGATAATCTATTGTCGAATGCGGTTAATTATTCTCCGGAGAACGGCACTATCGAAATTAGCTGGCAGATTTCCATCGGAGTGTTGGTGGTCGACGTGGCCAATTCAGGCCAGCCGATACCCCGTGCGGACCAACTCAGGATATTCCAGCCGTTTTTTCAGGGCAGCACCGAGCGCTCGGGGCCGATAAAAGGGTCCGGCATCGGTCTGAGCGTCGCGCGCGAGTGCGCTCAGGCCCAGGGCGGCACCCTAGACCTGGTGGTGAACCCGAAGTATCCGGTGTGTTTCCGGTTGCAGTGCCCGGACCTCAAGCAGGTGGCGGCTTGAGAACCCTTGCGCTCTTTGTATGCCTGTTGCTGGGGGGCTGCCAGATATTTGAACCGCTTGATTCGCCGTTCTATTCGGTTGAATCGGAGCCGGTGGTTGTTGATGTTCGGCAGCCGACTCTGGCGGAGCTCGACGAACTGGCGTTGTGGGTGGAAACGGCCCACGCCGCGATGCAACTCTCCCCGGCGGAGGCGCTGGAGGAAATCTCCGGCCTCGAGACCCGTGACATGAGCACCTACGAGAGGTTTCACTATGCTACGCTCAATCAGCAACTAAATGATCGCGCGGGCTGGATTCGTGCACGTGATACCCTGCGAGACCTCGCCCAGGATGAGGACCTGCTTGCCAACCTGCAGCAAATGGCAGCCTTGCTGCTGCAATTTAACCAGGCAATGATCAATACCGAAGCCCGCCGCCACCAGATGGCGCTGGAGATCGATAAATCTCAGGTGGCGCAGCGGGCGCTCGAAGAGAAGATCCAGGCGTTGACCAACCTCGAGCAGCATCTCAGTCACCGTAAGGAACTCGCAACAGAAGCACTGCCGGAATTGCCACTGGGTCCCGAAGCCGAAGCCGAAGCCGAAGCCGAAGCCGAAGCCGAAGCCGAAGCCGAAGCCGAAGCCGAAGCCGAAGCCGAAGCCGAA
>CAMYKE010000131.1:6781-9159 GCA_947258895.1 uncultured Pseudomonadales bacterium
AGCCGAAGCCGAAGCCGAAGCCGAAGCCGAAGCCGAAAAGGCGCCCGCGTCGCCACTTCCCACTGCGGTGAACGGGGACTGAGCGGATGCCGAGAATATTACTGGTTGATGATGACCCCAGCCTGCGTCACCTGTTGGCGATTCGCCTGAAGGCCGAGCAATATGAGGTGAATACCGCTGGCAGCGGCCAGGAGGCTTTGAATATTCTCGACCTCGACAGATATGACCTGGTGGTGAGCGATCTACGCATGGATGGCATGAGCGGCCTGGAACTCTTCGACCAGATTCAGCTACGTCATCCCGGCGTTCCCGTCATTATTATCACCGCCCAGGGTTCGATTCCCGAAGCCGTATCCGCCACCCAGAAAGGGGTTTTCGGGTTCCTGACCAAGCCAGTTAAAAAGGGCGAATTGATCGCCCAGGTCGAGGCGGCGCTGACCCAGGTGAGTCGCACCGAGCTGGACCTGAAGGACCAACAGTGGCGCTCCCATATCCTGTCCCGCAGCGAAGCCATGGAGAAAATACTCGCCAAGGCCAGGCTGGTGGCGAATTCCGAAGTCAGCGTGCTGATTTCGGGAGGTAGCGGCAGCGGTAAGGAATTGCTGGCCCAGGCAATTCACCGTGCCAGCGGCCGCCATGACCGGCCATTCATCGCGATCAATTGTGGCGCCCTGCCGGAACAATTGCTGGAGTCGGAGTTGTTCGGTCATATCAAGGGGGCATTTACGGGCGCGATGAAAGACCATTTGGGGCTGTTTCGGGCGACCGACGGCGGCACCCTGTTCCTGGATGAAATTGGCGATATGCCAGTTGCGTTGCAGGTGAAACTGTTGCGTGTATTGCAGGAGCGGCAGGTGCGACCGGTGGGAAGCACTGCCAGTTATCCGATTGACGTGCGGATTATCTCCGCCACCCATCGCGAACTTGAGCATGAAATGGAGACCGGCAATTTTCGTCAGGATCTCTACTATCGCCTCAACGTCGTAAACATCGTGTTGCCTCCCCTGAGTGAGCGGCGTGAAGATATCGCGTTGCTGGCGCAACATTTCCTGCGTGACAGCGTGAAGGGCAGCAAGGGCGAGGTTACCGCGTTTTCTCCCGCCGCAATGAATTTGCTGATCAGCGCCCCGTGGCCCGGGAATGTGCGGCAACTGGAAAACGTCGTGCAGCAAACGGTGGCCCTGTGCCACAGCAAGGTGATTCCTGAATCCCTGGTGCTCGATGCGCTCGCGCATGAGTCCGGTGTGCTGCCTTCCTTCAGCGATGCGCGCCACCAGTTTGAACGCGAATACCTGGTCAAAGTCCTGAAGTTGGCGGATGGCAACGTGACCGAGGCATCGAAACTCGCCCAGCGCAACCGGACCGATTTCTACAAGCTACTGCAGCGACACGGCTTGAATGCCGCTGATTTCAAAGACTAGGCCGCTGTCTTCAATTAGCGACACCATAACTACCTGATATTTAAAGTATTTCTCCAGACGAGGAAATAGCGTCGTTTTTTTGCGACGTTTTGTAGGCGTTCCGCCAGTAAGGTTGTACGCAAAACGCCATAAATATTTTTAACCTGCTGATATAGAACAATAATTTAATATTGGCACGGATATCGCATCAATACCATTACTTTTGCACCCGTGGCGCACTGACTGTACTTGCCACGCTGCCTTCTGCTTTTGTTACCTTGGGGTTGGGGATTCGAATGTCGATAAGTTTTGTGGTCAGTAAGAATGAAATGCTTCTGCAGCAGTACTACGCATTACGCGAGGAATGTTTCCGGACCGAACTCGGCGTAACCGATTTCGATGGCGGTGAGGATCACTACGATCGCTCGGGCACTGTTTTGTTGGCCGTCGAGGACGGCGAGAGGGTTATCGCCGGCATGCGTATTTTTGGCAGCTATGCAGACAAGCCCGTCCTGTTGCCTCTGGAAAACGAAGCATTCAGGATTCGCGATTCGTTTCCCGAGTTAGGCCTGACAAGCCGCTCCTACTGTTATTGGGGCAGGCTGGTCTGTCATCCCTCGCACCGCAACGACAAAGGGTTCGCGAAACTGTTTCTTGGGAAACTGCTGGAACTGAGCGCGGAACTGGGATTTTCCTATGCGTTTATCGTAACCGATTCCATTCGTTCAAGGTTTTACCGGCAGGTACACAGCACGCTGGGATATGAATATCGGATTCTGGAAGAGGTTACGCCGGCGGAACAAAAATTTGCCGATCTCGAGCACTTGATTGCCTGCTCGGTGCTGCAGCCTGCCAACGGGCCTCAGCCGGATCGAGGGTATCGCGATGCACCCATGCGGGCGGGATACCCGGACCGACTCAATTCCTTACCTGCTATGTTGCCAGCATAGCCCCGCCCTGGCTCGTGGCTGTCGGCGA
>CAMYKE010000132.1 GCA_947258895.1 uncultured Pseudomonadales bacterium
AGGATTAGTGGCAGTAGCGCGGAACCCCAGGTTGCCCGGCAGGTCGAGATCCAGGCGAAATACGAGGGTTATATTGTCCGCCAGCAAGCCGAAATCGAAAAGTTACAGCGCCATGAGGCGACACGCTTGCCGGTTGATATCGACTACCAGACGATTTCCGGGTTGTCCAACGAGATCAGGCAGAAGCTGGCGGCGGCCCGGCCAGATACGATTGCGGCTGCCTCACGAATTTCGGGCGTGACTCCTGCCGCGATCTCGATTTTGATTATTCATCTGAAGAAACGCGCACTTCTCGCCAGCAAGACGGCTTGATGTCTGTCGTCGACGCAATCAACCGCGGCGCTGGCGCATTGCACCTGGAATTGACGCCGCAGCAGCGGCAATTCCTGCAAGATTATCTGGGTTTACTGGCAAAGTGGAACGCTACGTATAACCTGTCTGCGGTGCGTTCCATAGAGCAGATGGTCGGCGCCCACATACTGGATAGCCTCGCATTGCATAGCTATATAGCGCCCACGGGGAACAGGATTCTGGACGTCGGCAGCGGCGCGGGCTTGCCCGGCATACCCCTGGCGATTTTGTTCCCCGGTAACGAGTTCGTGCTGCTCGACAGTAACGGCAAAAAAACCCGTTTCCTGACTCAGGTTAAGATCGACCTTAAACTGGAAAACGTAACCGTCGTCCAGCAACGCGTCGAGGACTATCGACCGGCAAGTAATTTCGCTATAGTTGTGTCCCGGGCATTTACCTCTCTCGCGCGGTTCTTCGATGCGACCCGCCATTTGGTGCAGGCGACCGGTAATTTCTATGCCATGAAGGGCAAATATCCCCGCGCTGAGTTGGAGCAACTCACCGGAAATATTCGTATTAACGAGGTGGTGCCGTTGCAGGTGCCAGGCCTTAATGCAGACCGACACCTGGTCATTGCGCAATTATCAAATTGACAGAGTACTAGATTGGCCAGAATTATCGCAGTTACGAATCAAAAAGGCGGCGTTGGGAAAACTACTACGGCGGTAAATCTGTCCGCGTCATTGCACGCGATCCGGCGTAAAATCCTGCTGGTGGATCTTGATCCGCAGGGCAACGCTACCATGGGCAGCGGGGTCGACAAAGCGGATTTGGCGTTATCCGTCTATCACGTGCTGACAGGGCGTTGTGCTGTCAACGATGCCATCGTACCCGCGGAAACGGCCGGTTATGACCTGCTACCTGCCAATGGCGATTTGACGGCCGCGGAAGTTGAACTACTGTCCATCGAGGCGAAGGAGCACCGCTTGCGTGACTCCCTGAACCGGGTTGCGCCGGATTATGATTACATTATTATCGATTGCCCACCGTCGCTGAATATGCTGACCGTGAATGCACTGGTGGCATCCAATAGCGTTCTAATTCCGATGCAGTGCGAGTACTACGCACTGGAGGGATTGTCTGCGTTAGTAAATACGATTAACCGGATTGCCCAGCAGCTTAATCCCGAGCTGAAAATCGAAGGCCTCCTGCGCACCATGTACGATCCGCGCAATAGCCTGACCAAGGATGTGTCCAATCAGCTTCTCGAGTATTTTGGCGATCGTGTCTACAACACGGTGATCCCGCGGAATGTGCGCCTGGCGGAAGCGCCGAGTTATGGCATTCCCGCCCTGGTGTATGACAACAAATCGCGCGGTGCGATGGCGTACCTCGCCCTGGCCGGCGAGTTGTTGCGTAAATCACGTCCGGGTCCGTCGCTCGCCGGCGGCGGTTGAACAGATCGGTATTGACAGAGCACGCTTGTGGCCAGTTAACTACCGGTCAGCCACCGCTTGGTGGTGCAGGCGCCGGGTAATCCGGTTATTTTTCGGGCAAGCCGGATAAAGAGACGAATTATGGCGGCACAAAAACGAGGTTTGGGGCGCGGACTGGACACCTTGCTGGGTAACCTGTCGGAATCCGACGAGCAGGCGCCCGCGGATGATGATGGCCAGCTAAGATATTTACCGGTCGACCTGGTGCAGCGCGGCAAGTACCAGCCACGGCGTGACATTGAGCCGGAAGCACTGCAGGAACTGGCCGATTCCATTCGGGCGCAGGGCGTCATGCAACCGATCGTGGTGCGGTCGGTCAATTCCGAACGCTATGAGATCATTGCGGGCGAGCGGCGCTGGCGCGCAACCCAGTTAGCCGGAATCGACACTATTCCGGCTATTATCAGGGAGGTGTCCGACGAAGCTGCCATCGCGATGGCGTTGATTGAAAATATCCAACGCGAAAATCTCAACCCGGTGGACGAAGCAGTTGGCCTGCAGCGATTGCAGGACGAATTCGGACTTACCCAGCAGGAAGTGGCCGACGCGGTCGGCAAGTCCCGGGCTACCGTTGCCAACCTGATCCGGCTACTTGGCCTCAATGAGGATGTAAAGGAGTTATTGTCTCTCGGCAAACTGGATATGGGACACGCTCGTGCCTTGTTGACACTCGGTCCGATGCAGCAATCACAGGCAGCACGCACCGTAGTAGCCCGGCAGTTATCGGTGCGCCAGACCGAAGCGCTGGTGCGGCAGCTGCAGAGTGCAGTAAAAGAAAAGGCGAAACCCGTCCCGGTTGACCCGGATATCCGTTTTCTCGAGCAACGCTTGAGCGACCAGCTCGGTTCCAAAGTCGCGATCCAGCACAACAGCAAGGGCGGCGGCAAACTGGTGATCAACTATGGTTCCAGCGATGAACTGGAAGGCATTCTTACGCATCTCAAGTGATCGCAAATTACTCATTATTCTGCCCGGACCTTCAGGCGTGACCTTGCCCTCAAATGAGCAAAACTAGACCTTCGTATCGCTTGAACAGCTATCTGTTTGCCCATATACTCTACGCGCCGGTTCGTTCTCCGCTCGCCGCTGTGGGGCAGTTGTTACGGGCAATGTATACAGGTATTGATTGTTGGGGTGGGTGAAGGCCGCCAGGCCAGTTCAAAGACACTATCCCCCGGTATATCGAATTATCCTGGCCCTGCTCAGTGTGGTCGTGCTGTTAGGTTGCATCGGTTACTGGTTTAGCGCAGACACAGCGCGCTCGCTGGTTACGGGCGCACTGATATGTTCCGCGGGACAAGCGGCGGCCCTGGCGGTATATTTTGCCGGCACCACACCTGAACAACCTCGTGCAATTCTGCGTTTCGCTTACCTGAGCGAGATTGTAAAACTTGTACTCACTGTCGGGTTGTTTATTGTTGCGTTTAGCGTGACGAGCGCCTGGCAACCGCTGGCATTGTTCGCCGGTTTTATGGCGGCACAACTGGTGTACTGGGTAACCGTGGTTCGAGCGGGACGTTCCCGAAAGAATTAAAAGAAAGCATTAAAAGAAGAAACAGTGAATACAGGCGGAAGGTTTAACTCATGAGTAGCGAAGCACTAACCACCAAGGGCTATATCAAACACCACCTGACCAACCTGACCTTCGGTCAGCACCCCGATGGCAGCTGGGGCATTGCCCACGGTAGCCAGGAAGCCGCGGAGATGGGGTTCTGGGCATTTCACATCGACACCCTGCTTTTTGCCGTGTTGCTGGGGGTGCTTTTCACCGGCTTGTTCTGGTCTGTAGCGCGTCGTGCGACCTCGGGGGTGCCGGGCGGGGTGCAGAATTTTATCGAAACTATCGTCGAGTTCGTCGATGAGAGCGTCAAGGATATTTTCCATAGTCGTAACGCCCTGGTAGCGCCATTGTCGTTGACCATTTTTATCTGGGTATTCCTGATGAACTTTATGGATTTAATCCCGGTCGACCTGATTCCTCATACCTTCGAGTTACTCGGGGTTCCCTATCTGAAGGTGGTGCCAACCACCGATCCCAATGCGACGCTTGGCATGGCACTGGGTGTTTTTATTCTCATTATCTATTACAGCATCAAGGTCAAGGGGGTGGGCGGCTTCGTCGGCGAGCTGACGCTGCACCCGTTTGGCAAATGGATGGTGCCGTTCAACCTGTTCCTGGAAGGAGTAAACCTGCTCTCGAAGCCGGTATCACTGGGGCTGCGATTGTTCGGCAACCTTTATGCCGGAGAGATGATATTTATTCTCATCGCGCTGATCTTTACCGGAGTGGTTGGGTCGCAATTGCTGGGCGCAGGGGTGAATAGTGCGTTCGGCCAGGAGATCAACCCGATTTACTGGACACTGGTATTCGCCGCGGTTATCGGTACTTGCTGGCTGAACCTGGTGAACAAGCTGTCATCGGGCAAGGCAAGCCTCTTATTGATGCTGGAGATGCTGGTTGCCGGCGGATTGAGTTTTTGGGGTGGCGGATTGCTGCAGTGGGGCTGGGCGGTATTTCACGTGCTGATCATCACCCTGCAAGCGTTCATATTTATGGTCCTGACCATTGTGTACCTGAGTATGGCGCATGAGTCATCTCATTAACGAGTACTAATTTTTCATCAACTATAGCTACTGGAGTAAAAATGGAAATCGCATCTGCAATGTTATATCTGGCTGGCGGCATCCTGATGGGTCTTGCGGCCCTTGGGGCAGCGGTCGGAATCGGCGTCCTGGGCGGGAAATTTCTTGAGGGCGCAGCGCGCCAGCCGGAAATGATTCCCATGTTGCGTACCCAGCTCTTCATCGTGATGGGCCTGGTCGACGCCGTGCCCATGATCGGTGTCGGTATCGCACTGTACATCCTGTTCGCTGTGGTGTAATGCCAATTACTATTTCCTGGCAACAAACGAGGTGACGCGTGAATATTAACGCAACCATGATCGGCCAGATGCTGACCTTTGTAATCTTTGTCTGGTTTTGCATGAAATTCATTTGGCCGCCCATTACAGGCGCTCTTGCCGAACGCAGGAAGAAAATTGCGGACGGCCTGAATGCCGCCGAGCGGGCCGAGCAGGATCTCGAACTGGCACAGGAACGTGCGACGGAGAAACTCAAGGATGCCAAGCAACAGGCGGCGAATATTATCGAGCAAGCCAATAAACGCGGCGCGCAGCTGGTCGATGAGGCAAAGGAGCAGGCACGCGAAGAGGGCGCCCGTATCCTGAAGGCTGCCGAGGCAGAGAGCGAGCAGGAATTTAATCGGGCTCGCGAAGCGCTGCGCGAACGGGTTGCAGAGGTGGTAGTCGCCGGTGCCGAGAAGATCCTGGATACCAGCGTCGATGCTACGGTACATGCCGCCATGCTGGATAAATTGGCGCGAGAATTATAGGACAGGGGCATGGCAGAACTCAGCACAATAGCGCGTCCTTACGCCAAGGCGGTATTCGAGCACGCCGACGAATCCGGCCAACTCCAGCAGTGGTCCGATATGCTGGCGCTGGCAGCGGCCTTCGCTGCCAATGAAGACATGCGCAAGGTCATCGAGGGCCCCGCGCTGAGTGCCGAGCAGAAAGCTGGCATCTTTGTCGCCGCTGGCGGCGAAGACTTTTC
>CAMYKE010000133.1 GCA_947258895.1 uncultured Pseudomonadales bacterium
GAGAGATTGTGCGTTGTACGGGATTTTCCGACGAAGGGGATAGCTGTCGCTATAGCCGCAGGAGAAAAATTCCGTACAGCGTGCAGGATCCGGCGAGAAACCAAATAGGCAATTCGCACTGTACTGACAAGGTTTCTGGGCAGTGGATCGCCGAATCGGTGAGATATGGCGGCTAGCAGAGAGATTAGGGTAGTATTCAGAGGTGCCCCATATATAATTGGGTTGCTCTCCCCTACCCGGCTTCCCTAAACTGTCACATACACGAGTGTAGTGTCCTATATAAATTGCCTATTCAGTGGCTCTCAAATTTGTCACGACAAGGCGCATTTTGCAGGGAATGTCGACTACCTTTCCAAGAAATGCAACGAAGTTGTGGCAAATTTGAGGGCCACCCGTAGGGCAAGCCACTAATTGGCCATCTACGTTGTTGCGCTTGCTTGAAATATGTTTAATATTGCTGCGCAAACGCGCCTAGTAGCTGACCAATTAGCGACTTGCTGAATAGGCGATTTATATAGGACACTACACTAGGGAGCAGGGCCGGGAGCAATCGCCCGACTTACGCAGTAAGGTTACCGGCTAAAAAAAACGGGTTTCAAGAATGCCAGCTGAAGATCCCAAACTAAAACGCCTCGCAGACGCGCTCGCGGACCATAGTGGCGAGGGCGTGTCCATCCTCGCAGCGGAACCCGCCAGAATGATGCAGGGCACTATCCTGCTGATAGGCTGCCTCATGATCGCGGGCCTGATCTGGTCTTTCATCGGCCGTGCTGATGTGATCGTAACGGCTCCCGGCGCAGTCAGCCCGGATTCAGAGGTTCGGCGGCTATATGCACCCATAGAGGGTGAACTCGTCGACATCTACATTTCCGAAGGCCAGCCCGTGACCGAAGGCGAAGTCGTCGCCCGTTTGAACGCCCGGCAGGCAGTTCAGGTCGCGACCGATTCACTGGATGCGAACCTGCGACTGTCGAATGCGCGAAGAGAATATCAGCGCTTTCCTGCTCGCAAGGCATTGATGGAGCGTCAGGTGGAGGCGCTCGAGCGGCAAATCAAGATCGCAAAGACCCTCCATGAAAATCGGGTTGCCGAAGGCATGGCCAAATTAAGCGAAGCGCAAAGAGCCAGGCTGGAAGAGGCCCGGGGAAACCGTGACAAAGCCAAGCGCCTGTTCGAGGTTGCGCAGACCGAGCTCGAAAAGTTTCAGAGACTATACGACAGCCCGGGTGGTGGTGGCATTTCAAAATCCCAGCTCGAGGAGAAACGCAGCCAGGTGGTTGTCGCCGAGGCCGATTTTAAACTCGCTGAAGCCAGATTCGGGGAGCTGGACTTTCAACTGAGCAACGAGTACGCGGAGGCCGAAGCCAAAATACAGGGCAGCGACCAAAAGCTCACTGAATTGCAAATAGAGCGGGACACGCTACTGGACAAAATCCAGTACGAGGAGAACAAGGTAAACATTACGTTGCGCCGGGCGGAGCTGGAAGCCGAAACCGCATCCAGGATCACCTTCGACAACATCGACGAAGATAACTTCCTGCAGATTCTCGCGCCGGTTACGGGCGTGGTCACCGACGTCAGCTTTACTCAACCCGGCGACAAGGTCCAGGCCAGTACTCCGCTGGGCGGCATCGCCCCCGGTGATGCAGACCCTGTACTCAAGGTCGACATTGTCGAATCTGATCGTGCCTTCCTGCGCGTCGGTCAGAAGGTCAAGATCAAGTTTAATGCATTCCCTTATCAGCGCTATGGCTTCATCGAAGGGACGCTGGAATACATCTCGCCTTCAACCCAGTTATCCGATAAGATAAAAATTCCTGCGTTCAAGGGTCGCATTGCGCTTGATAAGACCTATTTTCTGGTCGAAAACGAACGCTACCCGTTGCGCTATGGCATGGAAGCAACCGCGGAGATCATTGTACGGAAGCGACGTCTGATAGATCTCGCGCTAGACCCCTTCCGGAAACTGCGCGGCTAACTCAGGTTATTCGCGCGTTGGCTGAATTAATTGGAGACGAACAATGTCCGGGATCGTAAGCATTGATGACAAGGTGTTTACCACCGACGATTTCATTCGGTTTCTCAAGCTGAGCGGCAGGTTTGAAGGACTGATGGAAGATATCCTGAAAGACCAGCTTACCGTACACGCCGCAAAAAAAGCCGGTATCAGCGTGAGCGACGAAGAAATTCAGGAACGGTCGGATCAGTTTCGTCGCGTACACGGACTCCACCGTGCCAAAGAGACAATGGAATTTCTGGATAGCCTGAGTGTGTCCGTGGATGAACTCGAAGCCTTTCTCACGGATATGCTATATCAGGAGAAGATGAAGGAGCAATTGGCGGGGGAAAGCGCGATAGAGGATTTCTTCCAGCTAAACTCACCGAAATTTGAGAGTATAGAAATCAGTCATATCGTCGTTGAATCCGAGGGTGCCGCCAGGGAGATGCTCTCAGTCCTCACTGACGATTCCGATAGTTTCGAAGAGCTGGCCCGCGAGCATTCGGTAGCGGATACCAGCACACAGGGCGGTCATATCGGCAAGGTCATGCGCGGCTCGCTCAGCAACGAGGTCGAGGCCAAGGTGTTCAGCGCCGCACCGGGCGAGCTGCTGGGTCCATTCCCAACGGCGGACGCGTCCCTGTTTGAAATATTTCGTATCGATGCAAAAAATCCGGCCAATCTTGACGATGAAACCCGGGAAGAGATCCAGCGATTGCTGCACGAAGACTGGCTGAAAGGACGCGCAAATGAACACCGGATCGAGATCCTCTAACAGCCTTTACGGGCCAGTCAGGTACCGCCGCTCCGTAACGGCACCATGATAGGCCACCAGGCTGATCAATAATAAATTTCAGAATCCGAAGATAGTCACCCGTGACTGAAGAATCTCTCAGCGAATTCCTTGGCACCGTCGAAATGCTGTCCGCGTTCAGCGCCGCCCAGCTCGACCAGCTCGCCGATGCGGCCGAATCGCGCTTCTTTGGATTTGGGGATACGGTCTGCAATGCGGGTGATCCTTCGGCAGGTCTGTTCATCGTCAAAAAGGGCGCAGTGCGTATCTTTGTCGAGGAAAATGACAAGGAAATCAGCATGGGCGTGCGCAAGGTGGGCGAGGTATTCTCCGAACTCGCGGTACTGCGCGACACCCGCCATGAATCCTCGGTAAGGGCCTCCGCCAAGACCGAATTATTGTTTATCCCGCGAGCGGTCTTCGAGCCGCTGCTAACCGCAAACGAGAACGCGCGATCCTTCATCACCAGCTATGTCGCGATAAGCTCCGTCGGCGGCTTTGTCACCCGCCTCTTCGACCTGCGCGGCAAGGTTGAGAAACAGGAAATAGAGCAGTTTATTGGTAGCGTGGGGATCAAACGATTGCCCGCCGGCCACACCATACTTGAGCAGGATTCACGCGATGATCGCAGACTCTATGTCGTGCGCCAGGGGGAAGTAAAGATCGCGCGTACAGAGGAGGGCGTTGAATATCCGATTGCCACCCTCCAGAAGGGTGAAACCTTTGGCGAAAAAGCCTGCATTCAGCGGCAGGAACAGACCGCCACCGCCACCGCCATCACCGAGGTCGTCCTGCTCGTCATCCCGGATCAAACGGTACACTTTGTACTGGAACGCAATCCCAAGCTGCGGGAGGTGCTGGAGAACAGAATAGAGTTTGCCGATCGCGAATTGCAGCGGCAGAAGAAAGTGGCAGAACAACGCCGTCGTCCGCTGTTGCTGGATCTCACCTCCCGGGCAAAGCGCGGGGAACGCGTCATCAAGCGCTTCCCGCTGGTCGAACAGGCCGAAGAGATGGATTGCGGCGCGGCATGTCTGGCGATGATCTGCAAGCACTACGGGATTCCCCTGACCCTGGGCAAACTGCGCGAAATGGCCAATGTGACCACCCAGGGGGCCACGATGGAGAGCCTAGCCCGCGTGGGCGAATCCCTGGGCTTTACGACCCGTGGCGTACAGTGCTCCTATGAATCGCTGCTAGGCTTCGATATGCCCTTTATCGCACACTGGGAGGGGTATCATTACATCATCGTCTACGGCGTCTCAAAGAACCATGTCTGGGTTGCAGATCCGGGACCCGGTTTCAAAAAAATGACCGTTGAGGAGTTTGAGCGCGGCTGGAACGGAATGTGTCTGCTGTTCAAACCCGGGTCGGACATGATTCAGCTCGCCGCTTCGAAGTCGCCCTGGGTGCGCTTCGTCGGCTATCTCAAACCGTACAAGCAGATTCTTTTCTACCTGTTCCTGGGTACCTTCATCATTCAACTGCTGGGTGTAGCGCCCCCGATCATTATTCAGAACATTCTCGACAGGGTGATCGTGCACCAGAACGTTAACCTGTTACATCTGTTAATCGTCGGGCTGGTGATTACCAATGTTTTTACCCAGCTAACCAGTGTATTGCGGTCGTTCCTGTCCACCTTCATGATCCGCAATATGGATTTCACCATGATGTCGCACTTCTTCAAGCACGCGATGTCGTTACCGCTATCGTTTTTCGCCAAACGAAAGACCGGTGATATTTTCGCACGCTTCCAGGAAAACCAGAAAATTCGCGCTTTTCTCACGGAATCGACTATTTCCACCGTGCTGAATCTGTTGATGGTGTTCATCTACTTCACCATCCTGTTCATGTACAACACCAAGCTGACACTGCTACTCATCGCCTTCGTAGTTCCCATCATGGTGCTGACGGTAGCGGTTACGCCCAAGCTCAAGTATTACGCCCGCGAAACCTTTTCCGCGTCTACCGAAGCAGAATCGATCCTGATGGAAACGCTGGGCGGCGCGGAGACAATCAAGGGCATGGGAATCGAGCGCACCATGCGCATGAAGTGGGAAAAGAAATACGTCAATGCGCTGAACGTCCAGTATAACGCCCAGAAATTCGGGATCTTTGTCGGGCTCGCCAGCCAGGTGCTGAACTCGGCCACCACCATCGTGATCCTGTGGGTTGGCGCGAGCCTGGTGCTGGCGCAGGAGCTGACGATCGGACAATTAATAGCCTTCAACGCCCTCATGGGCAGCGTGCTGGGGCCGCTCATGGGATTGGTTGGACTCTGGAACCAGGTTCACGCGGCAGGCGTTGCGATGGAGCGGCTTGGTGATGTCCTGGATCTCGAACCCGAACAAAAGCCCGAGGACATCGCCTCGCGGGTCATGCTGCCGGACCTGCAGGGCCACATCGAGTTCGACGAGGTATTTTTTCGCTATGGTGGATCTGAGACAGCCTACGTGCTCAAGAACATCAGCTTTTCCATTCGCCCGGGCGAATTGGTGGCGATCGTTGGCCAGAGCGGATCGGGGAAAACCACGCTGGCGAAATTGCTGGTGGGGTTTTACCCCCCGAGCGAGGGGAAAATCATGGTCGATGGCTATG
>CAMYKE010000134.1 GCA_947258895.1 uncultured Pseudomonadales bacterium
TTTGAGATTCGAGATACTCATGTCTGAACTCCTTTGTCGGTTGGTTTGATTCGCCGGGACTGGGCAATTGCCTGTACCGGTCGAGCCAAGCATGTTGGTGAGTCGTGGAATTCAGCGTGAAAAACGGCGTGTAATTTGCGTGGTATTTACGCCGGGCCGCGGTACCCGAGGTACAGCAGATTCAACAGGGAGATGTCGGAAAACAGGGGATTGGCTGGATGTGATTCTCGTGTTGTTGCAATGGAACAGCAGCACGGCCCTGCTCAGGCAGGTGGATAATTGTCGGGACAGTAATATTCGCAGGACCAGACGCGCTCGACCGGCAGACCCGCCTGGCGCTGGGACTGGCGCACCGATTCGGCGTCCGGCGCCTGGTACAGGCAGATCATGCGCTTGCGATCGCTGGCGAACAGGGAACGCAGGAATAGCACCTGTCGTTGTTCGAGGCACCAGGCGGCGGCCGCTTCCAGGGACTGGATCTCTGCAAAGCTCACCGCTGAGGGGAAGCGTCTCTCAACAACCACATTGGGTTGTCCTGACTGTTCGGAATCGTAAACTTGTCCCGGCCAAACGGCCATGGATTGACTGCCGTCGTTATACACCAGCATTCGTACGGATTCACTGTCGGGTGCCTGAAAGTGGCAGATCAATGATTCACCATCCTCCGCCAGCAGGCTCTCCTGCCAGGCGATACGATACAGGGGCAGGCAGTCGGCATGTTCATCGCCCATGCGTACGAAGTCCTCCCGGCTGATGGGGGGCTGAAAACGGCGTTCCAGTACGATCGGCGACATCATGGCGTACTCAGCTGACCTCCTTGAGCACCCGGTCGGCGCGGCTGCGAACCCAGATGGCGATGGAACCGGAGGCCAGTTGCCGGATGGCCCCGACGTGACCCTCGGCGTCACCCTGGTCCAACTCCCGTTGCGCCGCATGCAGGGTGATGTGTGCCTGCAGCAACTCCGAAGCCCGCTCCATCAGAGTGGCGAGTTGCAGCGCCTCCCTGGCCCGGGCGCGCGCGGTTTCCGGCCGGCCACTGCCAAGGTCCAGTATGGCGGCGCGATTGAGCAGGAACGCCAGGCGCTGCTTGGCATCCACGGCTCGTAATTGTGCCAGGGCGTCATCCAGCCCGGTATCGGAACCTTCCAGGCCGTACCGGCACAGTGACTCCAGCGCACGGGCAAAGGGTAGTTCGCTGCCCTCCCGCAGGCGCGAGCCGATTTCAAGCAGGCACTTGCAGCGCTCTCTCGCGGTAGCAAAATCATCTCGCTCAACCTCGATGATTGCCAGGTATTCATTGGCCAGGTATTCGCTGAGCCGATCTCCGCGGCTTTTGCAGAGGGTGCGGGCGTCCTCGAAATGTTCAACGGCTTCATCGAGCCGGTTCTCGTAGTAGCGCAACAGCCCCAGGCACAGCGGAATGGCTACGCAGGTAAAATGCCGCCGCGCCGCCAGGGAGCAGGCCTCCATCACCATGGCATCGGCCTGGGCCAGATCCCGTTCCAGCAGCGCCAGGCACTTGGCCGCCTCGGCCATCCCGAGAATGTGCTGTTCCTCGGTTGCGCCGCGCACCACTCGCTCCGCCTGCAGTGAATCGCGATGGGCTCCCATCCACTCCCCATGCTGCCAGCGCACATAGCTGGCCAATTGATAGCCGAGCCTCGCATGGGAAAGGGCACCGTGATCCAGGGCTTGTTCCGCGAGCTCAATGTACTGGCCCACTGCGGCTTCCCAGTCGTTCAGCGGCGCCGCACACATTCGTACGTCACTGAGCTCCAGCATGCGGCACACGCGATCCGCATCTTCAAGCTCGCCAGCAAACTCCATGCCCCTTCGGTACAGTGTCAGGGCATCTTCGTTGGCATAGAAGCGCACGCACAACCGACCCGCAAACACCATGGCCCGAGCCGCCAGGGCCGGGTCTCCACTCTTTGGCGCATGGTGGGCAAGGTCGGCAGCCAACGCCAGGTCCAGCGCCGTGTCTACCTCCAGGACCTCGGCGACCCGGCGGTGCATCACCTGCAGTCGTGCCGGGGGGATGTCCTTGTATACCGTCGCGGCGATCAGGTCGTGGGAAAACCGGAAGCCCCGGGTGCCCGGGTGCAGGATGCCCTGCCGTTCGGCGGATTCCACGGCTGCATCGATGCGGCCGCGCTCGAGGCCCGTGACCTGTTCCAGGGAGCCGATGTTGATGCGAGGTGCCAGAACCGCTGCCCAGTGCAGCATTGCAACTGCGTCGCTGTCCAGGCGCGACATTCGCTCGTGCACCAGCTCGGCTAGCGAATTTCCGGTGCCACCTTCGGATTCGGCCCGCGCCAGTTCGATTGCCAGCAGCGGATTGCCGGCACATTCTGCACTCAGTTTTTCCGCATTGGCGTCGGGCGCATGGCTGATGATGATCCGACGCAGCGCGCCGGGCGCCAGCGGCGGGAGTTCCAGGTCCCGGAGTAGATTCTGGCGCTGCAGGTCACGCAGCGCCTGCTTCACCGCGTTGTTATCCAGCAGTTCTGCGGATCTGGCGGCAGCCACTAGCAGCAGGGGCTGTGCCGGGTGCATATGCAGCAGGTAACGGAGCGCGCTGGCGCTGGACTCGTCGCACCACTGCAGGTCATCGAACAGCACCACCACCGGGTGTTGCGTAGTCTGCGCCAGCAGCAGTTCGCTGAGACTGGTAAACACCTGGTCCCGGGTCACCCGCTCACCTTTTTCCAGCAATGCGCTGGTCGGGTTGTTGGGAAGCGCCCGGCGCAGGGCATCGTTCCAGGCGGCGAAGGGCCGCATGCGTTCGGACTCGAAGGCATCGGCTTTAAGGATGCCCGCCCCGGCTTCGCGGGCCAGCGCCGCAGTGGCCTGCAGTAATCGGCTTTTACCCATGCCGGGATCACCCCGGATCAGCACCCCCCGCACGCGACGGGATTCGATGACTTCGCGCAGCGTTACGGCAAGCAATTCCAGCTCCTGGTCGCGCCCCACGAGGCCCGGGTCCGGGCTTGCGGCCGCGGCTCTGGTTAGCTGCTGCTCGCCGGACGGGGCGCCGGCGCGCGGCTGCACTGGCGCGGGTTCAGCGCCAGGTCTGACATGTCGGGCCCGGTATAACAGGCCTTTATCCTCGGCACCCAATTCTTGCAGCAGGTGCAGACCCAGACGATACTGCTGTTCCGCTTCCTGAATCCGGCCGAGTCGCATCAGCAACTGGATCAGGGCGCCCCGGGCAGTCTCGTCGTATGGCATGAGACTGACCAGCCGACTGCTGTAGTCGAGCATCGAATCGGGGTAATCGGCATGGCGCGATACAAGTGCTTTTAACAATGCCGCCTGGGCGCGCATCGCCTGTTCTCGCTGCGCGATACACCAGGCATAGAATTCATGAAAATTGGGCAGCTCCAGGCCTTCCAGAAAGTGCCCTCGATAGCGATCAACCATCTCCTTGAGCGCCGCAGTGGAGGCCGTCTCCAGTTCACCATCCGCCAGGGCATGCAGCGCGAGCACATCGATATCCACGCCCCCGATATCGAAACGTACCGTGGCGCGATCGGCGATAATCCGCCGCTGCTGCTCGTCATCCACCAGCTTCCGGATCTTGGACAGGCTCCAGCGCAGCGATCCGCGCGGGTCATCAGGAATTTCCCACAATAATTCGCACAACTGCTCCCGGCGAAAGGAGCGCTGGTTCAATGCAAGGTAGGCCAGCAATCCCCGGGTTTTTCTCGAGGGTGGCAGGTCCAGCACCGTGGCATCGCGCATGATCGCAAGATCACCGAGCACGCAAATCCCGAGTTCCGACATCACCGACCTGCGGACTAGCGGTCCGCGCGTTTAACAGGCTGCCGACGGGCAGCGCAATTGTCGTTCCCAGCAACGAGCGGTGATCCCCGCGGGCACAGCAACAGGACTATTTCGGGGCCTGGCCGCGCCGCACTGCAATTCATGACAATCGTACTACGCTCCTGCTGAACCGTGCATCATCACCGCTTCATTATAAGATTTGGGCCCTCCCAAGTCGATGCGCCGCATCAGAACGAAATTTGCCCGCAGGTCGATCCCGCAAAAACCACGCTGTCTCCAACGGTAGCTACCGCGCATGGCGGCCATTATCAGCGATATCCGTAAGACACCTCTGGAACTGCGGAATCAACCACCCGGGAGATTGTGATGGCAATATACGACAGCATCTTGGACACCATTGGCAACACGCCGCTGGTCAGGCTCGAAAAACTGGCACCGGCAAATGTGAATCTCTATGTAAAAGTGGAGTCCTTCAATCCCATGGGCTCGATCAAGGACCGAATGGCCCGGGCAATCATAGAGGCCGCGGAACAATCAGGAGAGCTGCGGCCGGGGCAGACCGTGATCGAGGCCACCAGCGGCAACACGGGGATCGGCCTGGCCATGGTTTGCGCCCGCAAGGGCTATCCGCTGGTAGTGACCATGGCGGAGAATTTCAGCATAGAACGGCGCAAACTGCTCCGGTTCCTGGGCGCCAAAGTGGTCCTGACACCCGCCGCGGAAAAGGGAACTGGCATGCTGAACAAGGCCGTAGAGCTGGCCGCCAGGCACGGCTATTTTCTGTGCCGCCAGTTTGAAAACCAGGCCAATGCCGATGTGCATACCCAAACCACCGCCGCAGAATTGCTTACCGACTTTGCCGGCAGCAGCCTGGATTACTGGGTAACAGGTTTCGGCACTGGCGGCACCCTTAAGGGTGTCTCCCGGGCGTTGCGGGCCGCCAGTCCTGCGACGCGCATAATTGCTGCGGAACCGGATAACTCCCGGGTCCTGGGTAGCGGTCTCGCGCAGCCACGCCGGCCCGACGGCAGCCCGGCGGACAGCCACCCGCACTTCCGGCCACACCTGATGCAGGGTTGGAGCCCCGATTTCGTATCGCTACTGACCGAAGAAGCGCAGCGGGATAAACTGATTGACGAGGTGGTGCCGGTGTCCGGCGACGAAGCGCTGCGCCTGTCCAGGGAGCTGGCGCGCCAGGAAGGGATCCTGGTCGGCATTTCCAGCGGCGCTACGTTGTCCGCTGCGCTGCAGATAGCCAGGCGTGCAGCGAGCGGCGCCAATATCGTCTGCATGCTGCCCGATACCGGCGAGCGCTACCTCTCGACGCCGCTGTTTGCGGAGATCGGCGCCGATATGGACGAGGCGGAACTGGCGCTGTCAAGATCCACCCCGGGCTGTCGGTTCGAGACCCCGGCTACGGTCGCCCCCCCGTCCGGTGTAACCGATACAACGACCACCGACCCCGCGACGGAGGGTTTGGTCACGGCCATCCTTGGGGAGCACCCCGTGGTGCTGTTCGCCCTGGAATGGTGTGAATTCTGTTGGACGGTTCGCAAGCTGTTCCAGGCGCTGGGCGTGCCTTACCACAGCGT
>CAMYKE010000135.1 GCA_947258895.1 uncultured Pseudomonadales bacterium
CCTGGTGGTAGTCGGCAGCCATGGTCGCCATGGATTATCGCTACTCCTGGGATCCACCTGCAACAGCGTATTACACGGCGCAGGCTGCGATGTTCTCGCGGTACGCGTCAAATCGGATTGAGGTCCTGCAAATTCCGCGGGGTCAAAGAAAACACGCTAAAGTTCACGGCACAACCGCCGCTGCTTTTTGCAGCGGCGTGCCCAGTCGTTGCCGGAACGAAATAGTAGTAGCAAGCACACATCACCGGGTGAACATCTTGGATTGCTTACAAGGTATCGGGAAATTATGTTAACTATGGATTGCGTCACGCGGCGCGGTATCGCTGCCGTCCTGCTGCTGGGATTGTCCCTGGGGGGCTCCGCTCAGGTTTCAGGAATCGACAGCTCAAAAACGAACACGGTGGAAAGCAGCACTGCCGGGAGCGGAGCAGCGCTCCTTGAGAAGCGTGCCAAATACCAGCGCGCCAAGCAACTGTTGGCAAGCGGCAAGATCACCGCGTTTCGAGAGGTGCAGGCAGAACTCACCGATTATCCGCTTTATCCCTACCTTGAGTTCAACTTCCTGTCCAGCCGTCTGTCCCGCATCGATTCGGATCAGGTCACGCACTTTCTCCAGCAGCATCGCGACACACCGCTCGCCGCTCGGCTGCAGTATCGCTGGCTGCGGCACCTCGCCCGGCGCGGGCAATGGCAAGCGTACCTCGACCATTATGATAACCGCATGAGCAGCACTGAACTACGTTGTCATGCCCTGTGGGCCGAACACAAACGGGGTAACACCGCAACTGTGCTCAGTGCGGTTGAACCGCTGTGGATGGTAGCCCAGTCGCAGCCCGATGCCTGCGACCCGGTTTTCAAACTCTGGCGCGAATCCGGCCAGCTCACCGATGAGCTGGCCTGGAAGCGCTTCTCCATGGCAATTGCCGCCGGCCGGCCGCAACTCGCCAGCTACCTGATTCGTTTCATATCCAGGGAACAGCAGAAATTGGCGCAGGCATACCGCGCAATCCGTCGCAACCCGCAGCGGGTCGCCAGCTTCGGCCTGTTCAGCAATCCCGATCTCAGGGCAGAGGAAGTTGTTATCTATGGGATGAAACGCCTGGCCTACCGCAATCCTGCCGAGGCGCTTGAGATCTGGAAAAAATATGGCTCCAGGCATGACTTCGGTGATACCAACGACCACCAGGTGCACCGTGCGATCGCGCTCGGATTTGCTCGCCACAACCAGTCTGATGAATACCAGCACGCCTTCCGGGACCCCCGGTTGCAGCGCGATACGGATGTCATCGAAGCCGGGATAGCGATGGCCGTGCGCCTGGAGCGATGGCGGGACACGCTGGCCCTGATTCAGCATTTACCCACCGCAAACCAGCAGCTCGAACGCTGGCGGTACTGGTTTGGCCGCTCGCTCTACACCGTCGGGTTGGCGCAAGGTAATCATGAACAACTGCAACTCAGCCGCGAGGTGATCGCCGACATCGCCACGCGGCGTAGTTTCTACGGTTTCATGGCAGCGGACCACCTGCAGCAGGACTATCAGCTAAATCACACCAGCTATGCCATCGATGGTAACTTCCTGGCGTTGTTTCGTTCTACACCCGCCGTGCTGCGGGCCAGGGAATTGCGCGAGTTAGGTGAAATGACCGATGCCCGGCGCGAATGGCGATTTGCCACCACCGGCCTGAGTAATGGCCAACAGTATACTGCCGCCCACTACGCGTACGAACTCGGCTGGTACAGCCAGTCGATTCGTTCCGCGATCGCCGCCGAACGCTGGGATGACCTCAACCTGCGATTTCCGCCCGCCCATGAGCAGGTCATCGCGGAGGCTGCTGAAAGCCGGGATTTGCAGACCAACTGGCTACTCGCCATGGCGCGCCAGGAAAGCGCCATGGATCCTTCCGCGCGCTCGCCCAAGGGCGCGATTGGATTACTGCAACTGATGCCCGCCACCGCCCGGGCGGTAGCGCGCAAACACAACTTCCGCTACCGCAACTCGACCACCCTCCTGGACCCTAATACCAATGCCAACTTTGGCGCCGCGTACCTGCAAGAGCTCGCCGACCGGTTTAACGGCAATATGATCTATGCCACCGCGGCCTATAACGCGGGGCCAGGCCGGGTAAATGGCTGGCTTCGAAACAGCGCACATTTACCGATCGACGTATGGATAGAAAATATCCCCTACGCCGAAACCCGCCAATATGTGAAAAACGTTCTCGCCTTCAGCGTCATCTACGCCCACCAGCGGCAACAGGCTGGAGTCCGGATGGCCACGGCGCAATTCACTCCGATTTTCGCCCCCGCAATCGCACAGGCGCCCGCCAGCGACGGCTGCCAGGCCGCCAGCAAGTGTTAGGCGAGACACTGAATTGCCGCTAAAGCGCCCGAAATATGCTGTATTCGTTAGCCAATCCTTCCTGACTGACTACACTTAAGAAAAAGCATTTTTCGATTGGCCGTATAGCGGAACACATCACCACACCTATGACACCAGAATCTGTATTACTCGCCCGCCAACCGATTTTTGACGAACGCCTGCGCATCATTGGCTATGAGCTGCTATTTCGGCCCGAAGATAAACTCGATACCATGGCGCCCGACCATGATGGTGATCGCGCCACGTCCCAGGTGATGCTCAACGCTTTTACCGAGATCGGGATGCGCAACCTGATCGGCGATAAAATGGCCTTCATCAACTATACCCGCTCCCATATCCTGTCGCCGCCGCCCTTTCAGGATTGTGATCTGGTGGTCGAGGTACTGGAGGATGTCGCCGCGGCCGCGGACGTGGTAGAAAGTCTGCTGACCCTGAAAGATCAGGGCTATACCATTGCACTGGACGATTTCGTTTACCACGAATCGTTAAAACCGCTCATCGAACTGGCCGATATCGTGAAGGTAGATGTGCTTGACCTGGGGCGCGAAGGGGTTACGCGGCACGTTGAGATCCTGTCGCAATACCCGGTGAAACTACTGGCCGAAAAGATCGAAGACCAGGAAATGTACGATTTCTGCAAGGAACTCGGGTTCCACTACTTCCAGGGTTATTTCCTCAGCAAGCCAAAGATCATCAAGGGCCGCAAAATACCGGCGAATAAAATGATCGTCATGCAGTTGATCATGAAACTGCAATCGCCGAACCTGTCACCAAAGGACATTCACGATACTATCACCAAGGACCCCGCACTGAGTTACAAGGTATTGCGGATGATAAATTCCGCGGCCTGGCGGCGCCCCGACAAGATAGAGTCGCTGATGCGGGCCATCATCCTGGTCGGGATCAACCAGATTCGTCGCTGGGCCAGCTTCCTGGCGCTGTCAAGCTTCGAGGACAAACCCTCCGCGCTGCACGAGCAGACCATGATTCGATCCAAGATGTGCGAGTTCCTGGGCATGCGCATTAACAACAAGCGCGGCGACGAGTTTTTCACCCTGGGAATGCTGTCGCTACTCGATGCATTTTTCGACCTGCCGCTTGAGGAATTATTAAATTCCATCTCCCTCTCCGAAGAAATGAACAACGCGTTGTTGCAGCACTCGGGCCAACTCGGATTCGTGCTGAAAACCTGCATCGCCTATGAGAAGGGCGACTGGAGCAGTATCGATTGGGCAGGTTTGACACAGCACGGGATCAGTATCAATGATGTCAAGCAATCCTATCTCGAGGCGTTGCGCTGGGATTCCGAAACGGGCAGCGGCCTGATCAACTCCATGTATGAGCCCACCTAGCGATCCCCGACCAGAACTCGTCGACATCGGCGTCAATCTGACCAGTGCCAGCTTCGCCGCGGATACCGCAGCCGTGGTCGCCAACGCTCATGCCAGCGGCGTCTCACACCTGGTGCTGATTGGCAGTGACATAGAGGATAGCGAGGCTGCGATATCCCTTTGTGGGCGATTCGACAACTGTGTCGCGACCGCCGGAATTCACCCGCATCACGCCAGCAGCTTCACCTCGCAAAGCATTTCGCAGCTACGCGAGTTAACGCGTGGGCACCCCGCCCACCTCAGGGCACTGGGTGAAATGGGGCTGGATTTCAATCGAAATTATTCAACCCCCGAGCAGCAACTGGAGGCCTTCGCCGCGCAACTGGCATTGGCGGCCGAACTCAACTTGCCCGTATATCTCCACCAGCGCGACGCGCATGCCGCGTTCCTTGAACTGGTCAGCGAGTATCGCGACCGACTGCCACGCGCCGTCGCGCACTGCTTCACCGGCACCTCTACCGAGTTGCACGATTACCTCGACCTGGACCTGCACATCGGGATTACCGGCTGGATTTGCGACGAGCGTCGTGGCCTGCCATTGCGGGACACGGTCCGGGACATCCCCCTGCAACGCCTGATGCTGGAAACAGACGCACCGTATCTGTTGCCGCGCAACATCGTTCCCAAACCGAAATCCCGCCGCAATGAACCGGCTCATTTGTACTATGTGCTGCAAACCCTGGCCGCATGTATGGGGCTGGAACCGGCGGCCGTAGCCACAGCGACAACTGCCACCGCAAAACGCTTCTTTGCCCTGGATTAAACAGTTTACAGACATCCGTCGCGGCATTTCCGCGGGAATTGTGAGCCGCGACCTGCCGGCGACCAGATTTGACTCCCGCACGGTAGCGACAAGGCTGCGATGCTGGTACATTGGCGCTCGCAACTATGGATTCAGGTTAGCCCGGACTCCCTAATAGTCGTTAAACCACCAGGATTCGCCCCCTATGCCGACCGGGAATTTTGCCACCCTCTCAGCGTTCGAAAAGTTTATTAACCTGCTGCTGTTCACGGCTTTCGCCGGCTGCCTTGTCATCGATAGCTGGCTTTCCAATATGGGAGCGGCGCTGGTCCTGGTCGGGCTGTTCCTGACCTTTCGTCGTAGCGCCGAGAGCGCACCGCTACGTTTCGACCGCAATACCAAATTGCTGGTATTCGCATTTTGCCTGTTCTCCCTGATCGCAACGCTGTCGTGGGCACTGTCAGACTCCAATTACGAAGGCTGGAAGAAGCTGGGCAAGCATGTCCGGTTCGCCTTCGTGATACCGCTGCTTGTGTTATTTAGCCGCGTCAAGTTGAGCGAAACCCTGTTCTGGCTGGCCTGCATACTGGCGTCGCTGCTGGCCGCCGGCAGCGCCCTGTTCGATACCTTCGTAGAACTGGTCGATCGCGCGGGCGGCGCCACCAATCCCATCCTATTTGGCAACCTGGCTATATTACTCGGCTGCTTGTCACTGGCGAGCATCGGCCATTTTCGCGATGGCCGGCATAGCCATTTGCTAACGGGACTGGCCGTCGTCGCGTTTTGCGCCAGCCTCGTGGCTTGCGTGCTATCACAAACCCGCAGCAGTT
>CAMYKE010000136.1 GCA_947258895.1 uncultured Pseudomonadales bacterium
TTTGCCGTACGTGAGAAACTCTCGCCGCGCTCGATATTGCGCCGCATGTGCTGGATCTTGCGGGCCATATAGGCATTGCCGACAGCATTTCCAACCACCGTCAACGCCTGGATGATCGGCACCCCCGAACGCTGCACCATTGCGTAGGTGCGGGCAAACCGGCCCAGGTTGATGCGTTCAAAAATCGCCCCGATCAGTGGCAGGCGCAACTTGGTACGATCCCAGTTGTACCGACCCTCCTCGGTGGCGAGATAAAATCGCAGTGCCAGGAACATGCCGATCGCCGCGGCGATCATCCAGGGCCAGTAGGCCAGGGTGCTCTCCGAACACCAGATCAGGAGGCGGGTTTGCCAGGGGAGATCGGCGTGCAGGCTCTCGAACAGCTGCGAAAACGCCGGTACGACCACCACATTAATAACGCCGATAGCCACGGCAATCGCCGCCATCACGAAAATCGGGTAGCGGGTAGCTGCACCAATCCGCTTTTTGGTTTCGCGCTCCAGCTCCAGGTAACTGGCGACCTGCTTGAAGGCCAGGTCGAGGCGGCCGGTATTTTCGCCGACATGTACTACGCTGACATAGAGATCAGAAAAGATTACCGGGTGACGATTAAGCGAGCTTGCAAGATCAACACCCGATTCCAGGGAATCGGCAATATCGAGCAGCACCTCCCGGAATTTGTCATTTTGCAACGAAGCCGCCAACCCGTTGAGGGCTCTAATGATCGGCACTCCCGCCTTGTTCAGGCTGTACATTTGGCGGCTGAAAATAATTAATTCTTCAAGGCTGACTTTGCTGAATCCCAGGAACAGCGCGATATCGAACCGCTTGCTTTTCTCAACGACCTCGTCAATCCGCAGCGGGATCAACCCCCGCGCGCTCAGTTGGCCTGCCGCGATATCGGAGGAAACCGCCTCAACGACCCCCTGAACCAGTTCGCCCTGGTCGTTTCGCCCCTGGTATCGGTAATCCGGCACCTTACTGAAGCGCCAACTTGGGTAACGGAGGCTCGTCCAGACCGACCTCTACGTGCTCTTCGGATTCGTCCAGCTGCTCTGCGACCCGGAACATTTCCTCGACCGTCGTGACCCCCTGCTCTGCGTATTCCAGCGCAGAATAGATGAGGGGTTTGAAACCCGGACTGGCCGTGGCCGCATGGGAAAACGCCGCGGCATCGTTGTTACGCAGGGCATCAGCCATCGCATCGTTAATTTCCAGCAACTCGAACACCCCGATGCGGCCGCGGTAGCCGGTGTGGCTGCAGTTCTGGCATCCCTTGCCCTTCTGAAACCGGATTTGGTCCAGTTCCTCTGACTCAATCATCGATTCCAGCAAAATCCGCTCCTGCCGGGTCGGGGTATAATCGTGGGAACACACCTCGCAGACCCGCCTGACCAGGCGCTGCGCCAGCACCGCGCGCAACGACGATGCCGCCAGGTAACCCTCGACCCCCATATCGATCAGGCGCATCGCACTGGTCACCGCATCGTTGGTGTGCAAGGTGGACAACACCAGGTGACCGGTCATGGAGGCCCGCAACGCGATTTCGGCCGTTTCCTGGTCACGAATTTCACCTACCAGCAGAATATCGGGGTCCTGGCGCAGGGTGGCACGAAGCACCGAGCTGAAGTCGAGCCCGATCTTGGTATTGACCTGTACCTGGATGATCCGCTCCAGCTGGTATTCCACCGGATCCTCGACAGTGACGATCTTCTTCGCGGGGCTGTTCAGTTCGGACAGCCCGCCGTACAGGGTGGTCGTCTTGCCGCTACCGGTTGGACCGGTCACCAGCACCAGGCCATGCGGCTTATGAATCAGCGTGCGGAACCGCTCCAGAATATCTGCCGGCATCCCGGAGCGCGCCAGGTCGATGGAGCCCTCGGAATGATCCAGCAGGCGCATCACCACGGACTCGCCATACACACTGGGCATGGTCGACAGGCGCACATCGATATTGTGACCCTTGACCCTGATGCTGAAACGCCCGTCCTGGGGGACGCGCTTTTCGGAGATATTCAAGCCGGACATCAGTTTCAGGCGCAACACCAGCGCGGCAGTAATGCGCTGCTCCTTCATGACGTGCTCCTGCAGCACGCCGTCAACCCGCTGCCGAATACGCACCACCTTCTCATCCGGTTCTATATGGATGTCCGAGGCATGCATCTGGGTGGCATCTTCAAAAATCGACTGCAACAGCTTGACGACGGGAGCATCTTCATTTTCACCGGTCGCTGCCAGGTTGCCGATATCAAATCGGTCCGCACCCAGCTCGTCGTCCAGTTCCTCTGCGAAGCTGGAGATTTCGCTGATACGGCGATACACCTGGTCCATCGCGACGAGGATATCTGCCTCGCGCACCACCGCGAGATTCACCTGCTGGTTGAGCACCCTTGCGATTTCATCATAACCATAGATATCCATCGGGTCTGCCATGCCCACCAGCAACTCGTCATCCTCCTGCTTCAGGATGATGGCCCGATAGCGACGCGCCACGGTTTCGGGCAGGCGCCGCACCAGGTCTTCGTCGAAGTTGAAATCGCGGATATCGATAAAGGGTATATTCAACTGCTGGGACAGGATACGGAGTAGCGCCTCTTCCTCGATGAATCCCATCTCAATGAGGGTATGCCCAAGCCGCAGACCCGTCTTCTTTTGCTGCGCTAATGCATCCATCAGTTGCGCTTCCGAGATTACCCCGTTGTCGACAAGCATATCTCCGAGGCGTATTTTTTTGCGATGTTGTACCATTGCGTCAGTCCTTTGCTGTCAATTAATTCAGCGCCTGAAGGCGATCGCTTGCATAGCCCCTCAGCCTGGCATCGATTTCGGAACTGCGGAGCGCTTGCCGGTAAGTCGCGCGCGCATCGTCGCCCTGCCCCATAGCCTCGAGTGATATTGCCCGGCCGACCAGCCAGGGTGCCGCTTCGCCATGCTGCAGCAACAGCCGATCGTAGCTGCTGACCGCCTGGCCGTGGGCCCCGGTGCGCTGCTGCAACGATGCCAGCAATGCCAGGTGTTCGGCATCCATGGATTCCACCTCTGCAACTGTCAGCACCTGGAGTGCCTCCCCGTACGCGCCCTGCTCAAGAAGGATTCGGGCGTGCAGTTTTTGCAGGGCGCGCGCCTCGGGATAGCTGGCACGCGCCGCAGTCAGCACCCCCAGCGCTTCCTGCAGTTTGCCACGACTCAGCAACAGAGTAGCCAGGGTACCACTGGCTTGCCGGTGCAGTTGCGCGCCGGCGATAAAGGCCTCCAGGTTCCGCGTCGCTGCCCGCAACCGACCCTTTCGCGCAAGTGCCAGCGCGTCATCGCTGGCCGCCTGATCCAGTTCGGCCGGAGAGATTTGCCTGGTGGTCTTGCTAAAGGAGGGCTGCGGGGTCGCAATCGCCGACGGCGTTCGATCGCTTCCGGGTGACTCGTTTCCGGGTGCCGCCCTGGTCGCCTGTTGGTCCTGTGGTCGCGGCGGGGTGACTTGTTCGGCATGCGCTTGCCCGGTGGCGAACACTTTCACCACCAGGCGAGCCTGCTCGGCCTCACTGAGCAGATAGGTCTGGAACTCACCCTGGCCGCTCAGGGAGATGCGCAACACCAGATCCGTGTCCTGTTGCTGCGTATCGATCGCGGCGATCAAGGGGCTGCCGGCCATGTCGGGTAAATGGGTTTGCAGCCGGGTGGTCGGCAAATACAGCACTGCCTGGGTAGCACTGCGCTCCTGCAGCCGATGCGCCACCGCTCGCGATAGCAGTAGCTCAAGCTGATCGCCGCGCGGACCCTGACTAATGGTAACGGCGGTAATGCTGGCTGCTTCGGCAAGCGCCGGGACGGGGTCGTGCGCAAGCGCAGAACGTGGCGCTGCGGCTGAGTCTCCTGCCGCGGCGGCCCGCTCTGGCGCAACTACACTATCCGCAGTACTATCCACAGTCACCACACCGCGGCCGGCACCGAAGAGGCCTTGCGCTGGCGCTTCAGCCACTACCCCGGAATCACCCGCAGCCGTCGCCCGGGCCCAGGAGGCGGCCAACTCGTCACTCCAGAACCCCGCAGCAACCGCTATGCTGCCAATCAGCACGACGCCTGCCGCGATCGCCCCCAGCGGCCGCCGCGGCGGGTCGACCGGTTGCAACGGCGGCGGGCGTTGCCCACCGGAGCGCCGAATCGGCGGATCGCTGCTGCGGCGGTTATCCAGGTCCCTGAGCACGTCATTGATCAGACTCATAACGTAACCTGGGTTAACTGCAACGCCGTTAGACTGGCCAGCAACGCCACCGAAACCGTCGCGAACAACCAGCGCTGGAGCGGGAAAATTCGCCATCCCTGCGCGTCATCGGTATCCCTGGCCGCCCGCAGCACGCAACGATGGTCGATAATATGCCCGCCCTTGCCAAAGGCCACCATTAGCGCTTTATGACACAATATATTGACCAGCCGGGGGATACCGCCCGATGCGCGGTACAGGATTTTTAGCGCCCGGCGGGTAAACATTTGCTTGCCGTTGTAGCCGGACATGGCCAGCCGATGCGCGATATAGCGATCCATCGCCGGGTAATCCAGCGGCTGGACATGAAAGGAGAATGTGATCCGCTGCTTTAGCTGGCGCAACGATGGCTCATTCAGCAGTTCATCCAGCTCCGGCTGCCCAAACAGCACCACCTGCAACAATTTCTGGGTCTCGGTTTCGAGGTTAGTCAATAATCGCAACGCCTCGATGGTTGCCTCGGGGGTAGCCTGGGCCTCGTCGATCAGCAGCACCACCAGCTTGTCCTGCTGCGCCAGTTCGATTAGCCGCTCATTGATTTTTGCAAGTACACGATGCTGACCGGCATTGCGACTGACCTGGACACCCAGCTCTTCCGCCAGCGCAATGCGCATTCCGGCAGGTGTCACGTGCGGATTTGGAATGTAGGCGGTGATATAGCGCTCGTCCAGGGAGTTGAGCAGGTTACGGCAGAGAATGGTTTTGCCGGTACCGACTTCTCCGACGATCTTGATAAATCCCGCCGCATTGTCGAGCCCCACCAGCAGCAGATTCATCGCCTCCTGGTGGCTGCCTGTACTCAGGAAATACTGCGTATTCGGCGTCAGGGAAAACGGCATTTCCTTGAGACCGAAGTGCTCTAGATACATAGCAGATCCCGCGTTACCAAACTATCGAAACCAACCGGGCTCAAGCGCTTTCTTCAGGCCCGTTATGCCATCCCTGCTCGACTCGAGTGCCGCTTCCCATGCCGCGTCGTCAGCAATCACGGGCTTCAACAGTATCACCA
>CAMYKE010000137.1 GCA_947258895.1 uncultured Pseudomonadales bacterium
ATGGTTTTTTCCTGTCGGGTAGGTGGGGATAGATGCGATGCCGCTTTTCGCTCAAGAATACGCGGCGAACGCGGGACATGCTACCAGTTTATTCGCCGTTGTATCGGCTCTCTACCATGACCGTTTTCACTTTCTCCAGGTGGACACCAGCCTGTAGCGTGCGAATTCTTATCTAAGAGGAAGTTTTCCTCCGCCATGCCATAATGAGCACATGAGGGATATCACAGAACTTCTCTTTTCTCTGATGAGATGCTTGACCATTCTGCTGCGCCCGGGCGGAACCAAATCAATTGCAGCTGAAAACCTGATCCTCCGACAACAACTCATTGTAATCAGTCGGAGCCGCAAGCGATCACCGAAGCTTACTCGATCTGATCGCACTGTATTTGCCGTGCTCGCACAGATCATTCCAAGGCGGCGCCTTACTAAACTGGCCATTGTCGTGCAGCCCGCCGCCATCCTGAAATTCCACAAGGCCCTGGTCAAAAAGAAATATCGAGCACTGTACTCTGCAAAATCAGGAGGCAAACCTGGCCCCAAGGGGCCTGATGAAACGTTGATTCGCCTGGTGGTTGAACTCAAGCAGCGAAACCCACGAATGGGATACGATCGCATCGCGATGCAGGTGTTCCAGGCATTCGGTGTCGAGATAGACAAACATGTGGTGCGACGTATCCTGGCTAAGCACTACGAGCCCAGCAATTCCGGTGGCCCCTCTTGGCTCACGTTTATCGGCCAGGCTACGGACAGCCTATGGAGCGTAGATCTATTTCGCTGCGAATCAATTCACCTTACATCCCACTGGGTGATGCTTGCAATTGATGTGCACACCAGGCAAATCGTAGTTTTTGCCACTCATGCAGGCGATATCGATGGAATCGCCGCATGTAGATTGTTTAAGCAGATATTGGTAGGTCGCTCCCCACCCAAAAGAATGAGTACCGACCACGATCCGATTTTTACGTATCACCGGTGGAAAGCTAACCTGCGGATCTTAGGCATCGAAGAAGTCAAAACTGTGCCATTTGTGCCCAGGTCACATCCATTTGTGGAACGTGCCATCGGGACCATCAGAAGAGAGTTCCTCGACCACACACTATTTTGGAATCAGAGAGATTTATCCAGGAAGCTGGATCAATACAAGATTTACTTTAATGGGTCGCGTGGTCACTTATCTCTTAAAGCGAAAACACCAGTGTAAAAAGCTGAGAATACGTGCAACTCCAAGCGAGACATTTCAAATTACAAGTGGATCTCCCACTGTAATGGCTTATTCCATATACCGACCGCATATTAGACTAAGATTTCGCACGGCACAGGCTTCTGCTTCACTACGCAGTAGAGGAGTTCGGCCACCACCGAAACGGCAGCCTGATCCAGCGACTGATTGAAGCCGGGTCGGACACGACCGCCAGAGATTGCTTCGGCCAGTCACCCGCGGAAGTACTAGCTAGACGATGCAGCACCCGCGAACTTGTACGCTTATTGGGCTGACGCTCGTTGTTGCGACGACCACGAGTAGAAGTTGCCTGTGACGTGTTTGATTTCGCCCCCAGGGGCGGATGATGGTAGTATGCTGTGGCCCATAAAGGAGTGCACATGAAAACCAGTATTTCAGCGTTCTGTACCGAATTCAGTGAGGCGTTGTTTCCCCTGGCCGAGGCGCTGGGCGACGCTCATTCAGCGCTGGAAGCGCTCGGCGATACGGCTCCGGCGGGGCTGGCGGGGGACGTGGCCAATGCCCGGCACCGGGTGGAGGCCCTGCTCAACAAGGTGCAGGGCCAGGAATCCTACGTGCTGCTGTTCGGACCACTCAAGAGCGGCAAGTCGACCCTCATCAACGCTATTAGCGGCGGCTACGTCAGCGAGGTCAGCAGCCTCCCGGCCTACCCCTGCATGGTGTACCTCAGATATGGGCCCGAGCCGGCCTACTCGGTGATCCGCTACAGTGGTAAGCGAGAGAAGCTGACATCGCCGGAGCAGCTGCACGAGCTGCTGACTCATGGGCACCGCACCCTGTCGGATCGCATCCGCGCGATGGACGAACTGGGCGAGGAATTCGATCCGGAGGCGCACCTGCCGTCTGCAATTCGCCGAGTGTTCGTTGAGCTGCCCATGGAGCAGCTGCGTGAATCCGCCACGGTGCTGGTCGACACGCCCGGGCTCTACAGTAAAATGAAATTCGGCTACGACTACATGACGCAGGAATTCCGCGACAGCGCCGCCTGCGCTCTGTTCGTGGTCAAGGCGGATAACCTGTTTCTGGAACAGGTATTCAGCGATTTCAACGATTTGCTCGACCAGTTCAGCCGGGTTTTCGTGGTGGTCAATATCGACACGGGAAAGAGCGACCTACAGCCCGATGGCACCCTTGCTCCCAGCTTGGAGAGCCGCGACCCGGGCGAGGTTGTGAAAGCCTTCGAGGTGCTGACCATGAGTGCGCCGCTGCGGCGCGCGGCAGAAAGCGGGCGCCTGCATATCTACCCCATCGACCTGCGCAGCGTGGCCTCACAGAGACTGCAGGGAGCTGCCGAGGAAACCGGTGACGAACGGTTTGACAATTTCATGTCGGACCTGATGAGCTACCTGAACAGCAATGAATACCTGCTGGAGTTCAAGGCCGACACGATGCAGCAGGCCAACCGGCAGTGCCGCGAAATCATCGACCTGGCTGGCTCCGGCAGCGAGTCACAGCTCGAGACAGTCCACGACGAGCTCACGCGTTCGGTGGATGCGCTGGAGCGGCGCGGGAATGCGACCGAAGACCTGCTGTCGATCGACTGGCAAGAGGTTCTGACACCCGCATTGGGGACGGCGGATGGCGAACTGGCGGAAGCACGCCGTCGCGTGGTGCGGGCTCTCCTCGATACCATCAACCCCCTGCTGGAGGGCTGGAACGGTTCGGACGCGTCGCTGGAAATGCTGCAGACCGACCTCGGGCAAGCGTTGCGGGAATCCACCCGAGAGTTCCGGCAGGCGGTAAGCGACACCATGGTCCGCTTCGGCACACAGGGAGCTGAAGCCGCCAAAGTACGGGCCGCGGTGGTAGAGCAGCCGGGCCTGACGGGGTTTGACATGGACGCCCTGTGCAGCACCGCCGCCGGGCATTTGAAATTGGGCGACGCGGTAGAACCACCAGGGCCAAAGCTCGATGCGCTGCCGGTGAAAAAAACTTTCCTCGACACACTGCTGTTCCGCAAGCCGGAGGACGTCCGCAAGCGCCTGATTCCGGATACTTCTCAGCCGGTGCCGGCTGCGGAAAAAGCCAGGCGGCTTGCACCCGAGGCACCGGCCTACGTGCAGGCTGCCTGCGAGTCGAGCTTGGAGGACGCGCTGGCGCAGGTGGAGAAAGACGAATACCGCGCCTCGGTACATCACTACCTGGAGATCGTGACGGCCTCTGTTGAAACCGGGTTGCGCAAGGAGCAGACCACGCAGGCGCGAGAGCGGCGCGAGATCGACGGGCGCCTGCAGAGCCTGGAGCACGCGCGGCAGCATATCGGAGAACTGGCGCAATGCTGCGCGATCGTGCTCGAGCGTGTCGCGGGGATGGAATCAACACATCCGCTGCCCACAGACACGGCTCCGGCGGCTTCGGGCGAGTGATCGCGTGACTCGAGCGCGAAACCGGCCCGTGCGCAGGATTCCGGAGAAACCCCGAAACCCGAGTTTGACACCACCTACATACATGATGGCTCTTCTACAGTTCTATGAGTGAAAAAGGCTGCCAACACCCACATAATCTGCTGGTATATAAGGCTTCTCACAACTTTATATAGAACAGGTATATGGGCATCAGCATCCAGAGGGATATTTTGGGCGCAAGGGGCAGCGGGTCAATCAAATAGAAATGTGCGAACAGGAGCACCAACGGCATTGTCACATTAAGCAAATGTAGGGACAATCCTGCCATGAGCAAATCAAAAAATCCCTATAGCGGCCACCGCTTTCCATCGGAGGGTACTGCCAAGTTAACTATCCCGGCGTGCGAAAGTACTAAAAATGCTGCCTCTATGCCAACGTAACCTTTTCCCAAGACGCAAACGCGCCGCGCCTTAAATCACGATAATGGCTAGCGGATACCAAATGCCGACCAAGATGAAATAGATTATACACGGCAGCATGAACACCCAAGTATCGCTGAGCCTGCTCCATTGATTTGAACCCTCGCATACCCCTGTGCTCCGCAAATCTTCGATCTTCGCATTCTAGAGTAGGTAATCCTCTACGAATCGCACCCGTGTCGATACTATGGCAGGATGCGCTATTATGGAATTTGCACGAATAATAATCAGACTTCTGGGCGACTTATTCACGTTCTTGAATTTATTCCTCAGGCCAAAAGCAAGACTTGCCGCTGAAAATCTGTTTCTTCGCAAACAGTTGGTCATGTACCAGGAACGCAAGTTCAAACCTCGTCGCCCAACACCTGAAACTCGAATTTCACTGGTACTCCTGTCGAGGCTATTCAACTGGCGGGATGCGCTCGTGGTCGTGCAGCCCAAGACATTGGTTCGTTGGCATCGTCAGGGCTTTAAGCTGTTCTGGCGGTGGAAGTCGCATCCAGGGCGACCGCCGCTTCCCACTAAATTGAGGCAGTTGATCCGAGAAATGGCATTGAATAATCCAGCTTGGGGGGAAGAGCGTATTGCAAACGAACTCTTACTCAAGTTAGGAATCAAGGTTTCACCACGAACCGTGCGAAAGTACATGCCCTCCTCGTCACAAGGTGCTCCACGCGATCAACGATGGTCAACCTTTGTGCGCAATCATGCTGAGGCGATCATTGCCTGCGATTTCTGCACCGTGGTGACGGCCACGTTTCGAGTCCTCTACGTCTTTATAGTGATCGAGCATCAGACTCGACGCATTATCCATCTCAATGTAACCTCAAATCCAACAGCAGAATGGACGTTGCAGCAACTGCGCGACGCCATAGCCTCTGACCATCTCTACCAATTTCTGATTCATGATCGAGACTGTATCTTCTCTTCGCAACTCGACAATTCCGTTACCCGCATGGGCCTTCGTGTCTTGCGAACCCCTTTTCGAAGCCCGAAAGCCAATGGTCTCTGCGAACGAGTAATCGGAACAATCCGCAGAGAATGTTTCGACTATCTCATTCCCTTGACACGAAATCACCTACGCAACGTTATGAATGATTGGGTAGCCCATTATAATCATGGCAGACCACACTCGCGCATTGGACCGGGCATTCCAGACCCACCGACCAATCTTCCCGCTACACCGCAATAGTATCCCCTGTCTTCGGTGGACTTCATCATGAATATTCTTTGGAAAGTAAGGCTGCATGAATATTTGCGGACCACAGGCTCATTGGAAAATTCCGGATGCGGCCAGGGGCTGCCAGTCATCATTTAGTTTAGAATAGGTCGTACAAGCCTCCACTTTTTCCAACTGTACTGCTTACTCATCCAGGATCGATACGCGCATGGTACTCAGTGTTTGGGGTCCCAAACGAAGGTCAATCAAGTAGTCCCCAGCCTCAAATCCACTAGCTGGTTTGGCGAAGCGCAGTGTCTCCTTACCTTCGCTTCCAAGAGGTGTAGCGGTTGCCTGCCCTACTTCCTGATCATTCTCAAGATTAATCAGGACGCCGCGCAATTGTGATTGCAAGTCATCGAAGTTTTCATAACGAAATCGCACAACCAGATCGCGGTCTTTATCGACACTCCATTTATCGCGAACAGCGAGTCTGCCAAACCAGCTACGCTTCGGCGATAAGTCGGTTATTTTGGGGACCAGCCCACGCGTATCCTCCGACGGTGTCAGACTGGCAGCCATTTCATCAAATGCCGGATTGCCAGCCATTTGATCCTCCGCTAATTTCAACCACGCAGTTGCCTCCAAGCGCGCGCCACTCGCTGCAAGTGACTGAATCTGCCTGATTTGTGATTCAACCAGCTTTTGGCTTCCCTGCTTTGCTAACAGGTTACCAGGATCCTCTCTCAGCACCTGCTGATAGAATAGCCAGGCATTTCGCTCTCTAGGAAAAATTATATATCCGCTCTCGCCAAGCGCCTGCGCCTCCACTAGTAACGGTGTTAACCGAGCAATCAGTTCCCGCATCTCGGCAAGCCGCAGTTCAAGCCCCTTCAGTTTTTGATTGCTTGAGTCAATGCTTAACCCTCTTGCGATATAAACTCTTGCGGATTGTAAATCCCGTGCTGCAAGGGCACTCTCGGCCATTCGCACGTATTTTTCGACAATCAGCCGAATACCCTGCTGAGCTTGCAGGTTTTCTTCATCGAGGCTGAGTATAGTTTGATAGGTTTCCAGTGCATTGTTCCCCGGTGGAGAACTCAAAGCGAAACGGTCGATCTGCTCATTCGCCTGTTTTCGCAGTTCTCCAATTAACTGTATATCAAGCTTCGCATACGCCGCTTGTTCGGCTTCACTTGCGGTGGTGTCCATCTGGTCTTTAGCGCTCGATACAGTAGCAGTCTCCGTTAACTCAACCACCTCCGGGCTTTGATCTGCGTGCGCATCCTCCTCTATACCATTTGCAGGGATATTGACCGGAGCGCCATCCGAAGACCTGGTATTAATTTTCGAAGAATTCCCGGATTTCGGAGTCCCAGACACCATGTCCAGCGGCGCGTAAGCATCCCCCTCTATAGCAATTGCAAGTGTATTGACAGGAGCGCCTTCCGAAGTGCGGGTATCAATTTTCGAAGAACCCCCGGAGTTGGGAGTCCTTGATACCATGTCCAGCGGCGCATGCGGTCGAGCGATTGCAGTAGAAGTTTCCACCACCACGATTGATTGAGTTAAAAACAGTGGAATTGCAATAATAACCACAATGGCCATCGGGACTGGCCAACGAGGGTTGAACCATTTACGATTCGAGAACTCAAGTTGGCGGAGCTTGTGCCAGGCATAACGGATTCGACCGATAATTCGTTTGAAATTTTCTCCTGCTGGCTCTTTTATTTGCGGCAGATATTCACGCCGTGAGTTGTCTCCAAACACTCGGCTTAGTGAATGGGAAGCAGGCGCCTGTTTATCAAGCCTTGCTGAATAGGCATTCCCACCTGCAACAGTCTCGATCTCCAGAATTTGCTCGTCGGACACTCGACCCAATGCGTTCGCGAACTCCTCTGCGGACTGAAAACGGTCTTCAGGCCGATGCGCCATCGCTCTGTCAATAATATGCTGGAACAGGCTAACTCGAGAAGGCAACATTGGTGACTCAGTGCGCAGTGAGATTTCAACAGGCGTCGGAGATTTCGCAGGAGATTCCTGCAGAAGGCAACTATAAAAAAGCGCTCCTAGAGAGTAGAGGTCGGATCGATGATCGGCGGAATTTCCTGCGCGCTGCTCGGGACTCAAGCAAATAGTGTCAGACACGTTTTCGACATACAGCTGAGTCTCTACCTCAGGAGAAACTGAGCGCGCCAGCCCGATATCACTGATTAAAATTCTACACCTACGGTCAAAATATATACGGCTAGGCCATACACGCCGATGTACATAGTTATTCTTGTGCAAATATGCCAGTGCCCCGGCCACTTCCTTAATGACAAACAGCTTGTCCAGTAATCCCATCGATCCCTGACGTTGTGCCAGCGTCTCACCATCCACATATTCGACAATCAAATAGTAGAGCTGCTGAAATTGGCCAGCGTCAAGAACCGGTATAATGTTGGGGTGCTTAACTACACGGGCGAGTAAGCCTTCCGTTAAAAAGTTAGCCTGAAAGAAGGGGTTTTCTGCGAGTTCTTGTGGAAACAAGCGAATTAACACCCTTTGGCCGGAGTCTACCTTAGTTGCAAGCAATACTCTCCCGCTCGCGGAGTCCCAAAGCTGTCGATCGATTTTATAGCCGGGAATGTCCATTAAGTTTAGGCGTATCGCCACTACCACAGATTTATGTTTGAACTTGAGCGCAAAAATAATTGATGCAATAATTACACCATCTGAGAAACACCCTCTAATACATGGAGTTAGCGTTCACACTGCATTCTCATGCCCTAAACTTGTAAAAAAAGCCGACGGCTGTAAGGTCCAGCGCGCCACTGACTAGCCTTGAGTGCTTTTTTGTGATCCTTGGAGATGGCGTCTGAGGTCATCAGTCGCTGGTAAGGAATTTTGGCAGGCTCGTAGTGCTTGCGGTATTTGCTGTTGATTCGCGTTTTGTCCTTGAGCTTCATGGTGGGACAGAAATGGTTTTGATAGGGCGACCATTCATTGCGGTACAGGTCGTTCATGAGGCTCACCAGGCGGGGATCCTGAAAGCGATCGTAACCGAACAGTTGCCGCACATGGGTCCAGTTTTTCTGTTCAATATGGGCATTATCATCTTTATGATACGGTCTACTTCTTGTAAACTGAACGGGCGATATTCGTTCAGTGAAATGCCTCAATAAGTGGTAATTTAAAAACTCAGAACCATTGTCAGAGTCAAAGCCAAGCAATTCAAATGGTAAAGACTCCTCAATATCTTTGATTTGTTC
>CAMYKE010000138.1 GCA_947258895.1 uncultured Pseudomonadales bacterium
AAGATCGTCACCCGCGCATTCTGCGCCGGGCGCTCGATCAGCACCTTGCTCACCGCCGCCTGCTTGAGCGTGTCCTGAATATACTCACGGACTTGCAAGTCGTTGAGAAGGTTGTCTGCATACTGGCCCTTGTTGGCATACCAGACCGAATTGTGGTCTTTAACGATGCCGAGGCGGATGCCGGTTGGATGTACTTTCTGACCCATCTGATCTCCCGATTCTTAGCTGTCTGCTACTTGTACAGTGATATGGCATGAACGCTTGAAGATGCGGTCAGCACGGCCCTTGGCCCGAGGCTTGATGCGCTTCATCGTTGTCCCTTCGTCTACAAAGACCTTTGATACCTTAAGGTCATCTACATCCGCGCCATCGTTATGCTCAGCGTTAGCGATCGCGGAGTCCAACAGCTTTTTCAGAATAGCTGCGCCCTTGCGTGGGCTGAAACTCAGGATATTCAGCGCATCACCGACGGCCTTGCCACGGATCTGGTCTGCGACCAGGCGTGCTTTCTGCGCCGATAATTGCGCACCTTTTAACCTTGCTGTAGTTTCCATAGTCTTGTTTCCAGACCCTATCTCTTGGCTTTCCTGTCCGCAGCATGCCCACGGTAGGTGCGCGTGGCGGCAAACTCACCCAACTTGTGCCCAACCATGTCTTCCGTGATGAAGACCGGTACATGCTGGCGACCGTTGTGAATAGCAATCGTTAACCCGACAAAATCCGGAAAAACGGTAGAGCGTCGCGACCAGGTCTTGATAGGTCGCTTGTCACCCTTCTCCAACGCCGCTTCAACTTTCTTCATCAAATGAAGATCGACGAAGGGGCCCTTTCTCAATGAACGTGGCACTATTGATATCCTCTCAATCTCTTGTTAACGGGCGGACCGCTTACGCACAATCAGCTTGTCGGTACGCTTGTTCTTGCGTGTCTTGTAACCCTTGGTCGGCACACCCCAGGGCGTAACCGGATGCCGGCCCCCGGAAGTCTTGCCTTCACCACCACCATGCGGGTGATCCACGGGGTTCATCGCCACGCCGCGTACCGTCGGCCGAACGCCTCTCCAGCGCGACGCACCCGCCTTGCCGAGCTGGCGCAAGTTGTGCTCGCTGTTTGCGACCTCGCCAACCGTTGCCCGGCACTCGCTAAGGATCTTGCGCATCTCACCGGAGCGCAGCCGCAGCGTACAGTACGCACCCTCGCGCGCTACCAATTGCGCCGAGGTACCGGCGCTGCGCGCCATTTGCGCACCTTTGCCAGGCTTCATCTCGATACAATGCACCACCGCACCAACAGGAATGTTACGCAGCGGCAACGTGTTGCCGGCCTTGATCGTACAATCTATCCCGGATAACAATTCATCACCGACACTGACCCCACGCGGAGCGACGATATAGCGACGCTCACCATCGGCGTACAATAACAGCGCAATATTCGCCGAACGGTTCGGATCATATTCAATTCGCTCCACCGTGGCCGGCACGCCATCCTTGTTGCGTTTGAAATCAATAACCCGGTACAGCTGCTTGTGACCGCCGCCACGGTGCCGCGTGGTGATGCGACCCATGTTATTGCGGCCCCCGGACTTCGACTTCGTCTCGACCAGCGCGCTATGAGGACGCCCCTTGTAGAGCTCCGCAGCAACAACCTTGACAACGTGGCGACGTCCGGCAGAAGTTGGTTTGGTTTTTACAATTGCCATTATCTTTTCCTTAATCCGCGGTCATGAAGTCAATGTCCTGACCTTCCTGCAAGCGCACATAGGCCTTGCGCAGGTCACTTTTCTTGCCAAACCCGTAGCGAGTGCGCTTGCGCTTGCCCTTCTGGTTAACCACCTGCACCGATTCAACCTTGACTTCGAACAGCTGTTCAACAGCCGCCTTGATCTCGGGCTTGGTCGCATCGGGCGCCACCTTGAACACCACCTGGTTATTCAACTCGGCAATCACCGTCGCCTTTTCGGAAATGTGCGGGCCCAGCAATACCTTGTAAATGCGCTCCTGGTTCATCCCAACATCTCCTCGAATTTCTTCAGCGCCGCAACCGTAACCAGGACCTTGTCGTGAGCGATCAGGCTCACCGGATCCGCACCAACTACATCCCGTACTTCGACGCGCGGGATATTGCGCGCCGCCAGGTACAGGTTCTCTTCCACTTCATCAGCGACAATTAACACGCTGTCGGGCAGGTCAAATTCCTTAAGTCTGGACTTGACCAGCTTGGTTTTCGGCTCATCAAAACTCAGGCTTTCCACGATCACCAGTCGATCCTGGCGCACCAGCTCGGACAGGATCGACTGCATCGCGCCACGATACATCTTTTTGTTGACCTTCTGCGAATGGTCCGCCGGGCGGGCCGCGAAGGTTACTCCGCCACTACGCCAGATCGGACTGCGAATCGTACCGGAGCGAGCCCGGCCGGTACCCTTCTGGCGCCACGGCTTGCGACCGCCGCCATTGACGTCGGAACGGGTTTTCTGTGCCCGGGTGCCCTGGCGACCGCCAGCCATGTAGGCAGTCACCACCTGGTGCACCAGCGCTTCGTTGAATTCGCGGCCAAAGGTCACTTCCGACACTTCCACGTCCGCCTTCTTGTTTCCCACGATTGCTAAATTCATTCTTTAGTCCCCTCAGCTACGTGCTTTAACTGCAGGCTTCACCAGCACGTCACCACCGGGCGCGCCCGGAACAGCGCCTTTAACCAGTAGCAGATTCCGCTCCACGTCAACGCGGATCACTTCCAGGTTCTGGACCGTAACTTTTGCCGCACCCATCTGGCCCGCCATCTTCTTGCCCTTGAAAACCCGGCCCGGCGTCTGGCACTGCCCGATAGATCCCGGAGCGCGATGCGACAATGAATTACCGTGGGTGGCATCCTGCATCGTGAAGTTCCAGCGCTTTACCGCACCGGCAAACCCCTTACCCTTGGATTGACCGGTCACATCAACGGTCTGCCCCTCGGTAAAGCGATCGACAGTGATCTTGTCACCAACGGTGTAGGATTCTACTTCTGATTCGGGGATTACACTCTCCGTCAAGGACCGGCCTGCTGTCACGTTTGCCTTAGCGTAGTGACCAATCAGTGGCTTCGATACACGGGAGGTTTTGCGCTCACCTGCGGCAAGCTGAATGGCGGAGTAGCCATCGCTGGCTACCGTCTTTACCTGCGTTATCCGGTTGGGTTCAACCTCGATAACGGTGACTGGTACGGATACACCCTCTTCTGTAAAAATACGGGTCATGCCGCTTTTCCGTCCGACTAAACCAATAGTCATATTAACCTCTATTACCAGTTGTGTACGGGACTGTAACCCTCTACGGTCGCACTTTTCAGCGCGTTCCACTGATTGTTTTAACTTGTACTAACTAATCCTGTCGCACTGTTCCTGCTACAAATAGGCTGTTACAAATGACCTGCGCTTCATCAGCCAAGGCTGATTTGTACGTCCACGCCTGCTGCCAGATCCAGCTTCATCAGCGCATCAACGGTTTTTTCCGTCGGCTCCACAATGTCCAGTATGCGCTTGTGCGTGCGCACCTCATACTGATCCCGCGCATCCTTGTTTACGTGCGGCGAAATCAATACCGTAAACTTCTCCCTTCGGGTCGGCAGCGGAATCGGTCCGCGCACCTGCGCACCGGTGCGCTTGGCGGTGTCCACGATCTCCTGCGTAGAAACATCGATCAGTCGATGATCAAACGCTTTGAGCCGAATTCTGATCCTTTGGCCTTGCATCAACTAAACTCCAGCAAATGGCTATTTTTATTAACGTTTACAGACTTTTTAAACGTAATGACCCCAAAAAGGGAGCCGCATTGTATGTACCTGATCGCCGGGTGTCAAGCGGCATACATAAAGATTTGAGATAAAAAAAGAGACCCGCGATGCGGGTCTCTTTTTCACTCCAAAGAGCGGCGAACTACTCGATAATCTTGGCTACCACGCCGGCGCCTACGGTACGCCCGCCTTCACGAATCGCGAAGCGCAGGCCTTCTTCCATCGCTATCGGCGCTATCAAGCTCACCGACATCTGGACGTTATCACCCGGCATCACCATCTCGACACCGTCCGGCAACTCGCATGCTCCCGTTACATCGGTGGTACGGAAGTAAAACTGCGGACGGTACCCCTTGAAAAACGGCGTATGACGACCTCCCTCATCCTTGGACAGCACATACACTTCCGCTTCAAACTTGGTATGCGGCGTGATCGAACCCGGCTTCGCCAGCACCTGGCCGCGCTCCACGTCCTCACGCTTGGTGCCACGCAGCAGCACGCCCACGTTCTCACCCGCGCGACCTTCGTCGAGCAGCTTGCGAAACATCTCCACACCGGTGCAGGTCGTCGACGTGGTGGGCCGGATGCCCACAATCGCAATCTCTTCACCTACCTTGACCACGCCGCGCTCAACACGACCCGTAACCACCGTACCACGACCCGAAATCGAGAATACGTCCTCGATCGGCATCAGGAACGGCTGGTCAATCGCGCGCTCGGGGTCCGGAATGTACTCGTCCAGCGTCTCCACCAGCTTTTGCACCGACGGCATGCCGATCTCCGACGTATCGCCTTCCAGTGCCTTCAGGGCGGAACCCACGATGATCGGGGTGTCGTCACCCGGGAACTCGTATTGGTCCAGCAGCTCGCGCACTTCCATCTCGACCAGTTCCAGCAGTTCCTCGTCGTCCACCATGTCGGCCTTGTTCAGGTACACCACGATGTAGGGAACCCCCACCTGGCGTGACAGCAGGATGTGCTCACGCGTTTGCGGCATCGGACCATCCGCGGCCGAACAGACCAGGATCGCGCCGTCCATCTGCGCCGCCCCGGTGATCATGTTCTTCACATAGTCCGCGTGTCCCGGGCAGTCCACGTGGGCGTAGTGGCGATTCGGTGAATCGTATTCCACGTGCGATGTCGCAATCGTAATCCCGCGCTCACGCTCCTCCGGTGCATTATCGATACCATCAAAAGCCACCGCTTCGCCGCCCCAGACTTCCGCGCAAACGCGCGTCAGCGCCGCCGTCAGCGTCGTCTTGCCATGGTCAACGTGACCGATCGTGCCCACGTTTACGTGCGGCTTGTTGCGTTCAAATTTTTGCTTGGACATCTTTCGCCTCTCTTGCCTCTCGATTCGGTAATGTTACTCGTTACGACTTGCTAATTATTTCTTCTGCAATGCTGGATGGGGCCTCGGTATACTTCTCGAATTCCATCGTATAGGTCGCGCGCCCGACTGAGCTATATGAGCAAATACCTGTTGCACCTCAGCGGCTGAAATCTGGAGCGGGTAGCGGGAATCGAACCCGCATCATCAGCTTGGAAGGCTGAGGTTCTACCGTTGTACCATACCCGCATAACAAGGGGCCTGGCGGCAGGCAGCGCGCCGATCCGGCGCTCTACTCGCTGCTGCCACCTGAACTGGTGGAGGGGGGTGGATTCGAACCACCGAAGCTTTCGCGTCAGATTTACAGTCTGATCCCTTTGGCCACTCGGGAACCCCTCCCAGAAACACCAATACACTATCCACGGGTCCCGTCGCCGCCAACGGTACCGTTACAGTGTAATTAGAATGCCGCCTCGAAATAGCGAAGCGGCTTACAAACTGGAGCCCCCTATCCGAGTCGAACGGATGACCTACTGATTACAAGTCAGTTGCTCTACCAGCTGAGCTAAGGAGGCCAGTGTTCTACCAGCCTAAAAATTAGGGGCGCAATTCTAGTGGAACTACTCGGCTGAAGCAACCGCTTTGCAAACTTTTTTAGTTACTTGATTTTTGGAGGCAAATTCGGGGATCTGCACCAATTTCTGCGTATCGAGCGAGTCGATGTCCTGTCTGGTTAGCAGGACCCAAAAGCGCTGGTAAGCGGCGGGTTTCGCCTCGATGTGCACGGTAATTCCGTCGGCCTGCAAACGCCGCTGCAGGTACTCGGCGGCGGTGGCCTTGCTAAAAATGCCCAGGGACAGCCCATTGCGCTGCTCGCCCTCGCTGATCAGGTACGCGTCGATACCCTGCTTCTTTAACTCGGCGCTCATGATCAGCGCGGCCTGCACGGATGGTTGTGGCGCAATGTAGGCCCAGTATTCGCCCGCCAGTTGCACCCGTTCGTGCCGCAACTCGGTGTCGATTCCCAGACCCTGTAACCGCCCAGCCAGCCGATCGCCCTTCTCGCGGTCAACGAAGGGCCCCAACGCGTCGCACCACAGGACTGCATCCGGAGACGCCGGGGGCTCTTCCGAGCCCGGCTCGCGCTCTGCCGGAGCAGACCGCAACGAACGCGCCAGCTCGCCGGGATCATAGGGCTCAGCCTGGTCCCGGGCCTCGTGCAGCAACGCAATGGTGGCGGCCTGCTCCCCTGCGGGCGGGAGTTGCAGCGGGCTGGTGCGCTCCGGCTCGTCGTACACCAGTGCCTGCCACAACAGGAACAGCAGGTTAATCGCAAGCAGCGAGAAGAATATCCAGCGCATGGTATCTCGGTACGTCGGGTTCAGGGAAGCGCGAGCGCCAGGCCGTCCAGCACCAGTTCGGGACGTGCCCGAAGCGGTAACTCAGTGCTGATTTGCCGCATCATAGCGGGGGCATCCCCTCCGGTACAGTAAATTGTCACGCGTGGCGTTGCCTGGACCAGCTCGGCCAGCACCGAGTCAACCAGGCATGCCAGCATGCGAGCAATACCATGGCTCACCGCCTCCTCGGTGCTGCATCCCCAGCCCGCTGCCTGCTCCCGAACAGCTTCCCGGATCCGGATCTGGCCGGTGTCCCGCAACAAGGCGGATCTCTGCAGCCTCGCCCCGGGCACTATATATCCGCCCCGGTGACGACCACTGGCATCGACCAGATCAATGGTCACGGCACTGCCAGCGTCTATGACGCAAACCGGTGCCGCGGTATCGTGATAAGCAGCCAGCATTGCCAGCCAGCGGTCTACGCCGAGTCGTTGCGGATCACGATAGGCGATCGTCAGGCCACCATACTCCGGGAGGGTGCGCGCAATTTCCGGCTCCATTTTCAACCACCGGCGCACCCACTCCACAAGTTTGCGCTTATTCGCTGCCCTGGCAACGCAAGCCATGCGAACCCGGCTGATGGTGTATTTCGGGTTCGCCAGGGCTTCAAGCCCCTCGCCAAGGAGCAACGTACCGGACTCAAGCTTCTCTCCCACGGGACTTACGATGCGCCATTTTACGCGCGAGTTCCCCGCATCCATCTCAAGAATCATGTTGTTCCCGCACGCTTACTTCGCCAGCCTCGTGGTACGTCTTTCCGGCGCCTGTTTCGAGAATCAATGCGCCTGTCGGGGTCACCCCTCTGGCGACGCCCTCGGTCGCATTGCTCAACCCGGACAACACAACCCGCTTGTCGTACAATACATCGTAGTCCCGCCACTCCTGCCGGAAGCGGCTAAATCCTGCCTGCTGGAAGGCAGGCAACACGACCTCCAGCTCATTCAGAATCTCGGCTACCATGCGATTTCGATTTACCCGGTCACCGCCAGCGCGATGAAAGGTGGTCCAGGGCTGACCGATACCTGCCCCGTCCGCGGTACCCATGTCCATATTGATTCCGATGCCAATGATTACCGTCATGGCCCCCGACAGTTCCCCCACCGCTTCGAGGAGGATACCGGCCAGCTTGCAGTCGCGATGTAACAGGTCATTGGGCCACTTCAAGCCCGCCTCGCCCAACCCCAGGCGGCGCACCACCCGGGCCAGTGCGATACCCACACAAAGGCTGAGGCCCTGCTGGATGCCGATGCCCTCATCGAAGATCCAGCTCAGCGACAG
>CAMYKE010000139.1:0-5222 GCA_947258895.1 uncultured Pseudomonadales bacterium
CGGGTTATGTTCCGTCGCGCCATGAAGCGGGCGGTTCAGAATGCGATTCGTCTCGGTGCGGAAGGAATCCGAATCAACGTTGCGGGGCGACTGGGTGGCGCTGAGATTGCACGCTCTGAATGGTATCGCGAAGGCCGCGTCCCTCTGCACACCTTGCGCGCGGATATCGATTACGCAACCAGTGAAGCATTGACGACATATGGCATCATCGGTATCAAGGTCTGGATTTTCAAGGGCGAAGTACTGGGTGGTATTGACGAGGTTCGTGCAGAGCGTGTTGCGAGTCAGGCCAAAGCCGGCAGAAAAGGTTAAGAGTAGGAAGTAGTCCGATGTTACAACCGAAACGTACAAAATTTCGCAAACAGATGAAGGGCCGCAACCGCGGCCTGGCGCTTCGCGGCAGCCAGGTCAGTTTCGGTGAGTTTGGCCTGAAGGCTACCGGGCGTGGTCGCATCACCGCCCGCCAGATCGAGGCGGCGCGACGCACCATGACTCGCCATGTAAAGCGAGGCGGTAAGATCTGGATACGAATATTTCCTGACAAGCCTATTACCAAGAAACCGCTGGAAGTCAGGCAGGGTAAAGGTAAGGGTAGCGTTGAGTACTGGGTTTGCCAGATTCAACCGGGTCGGGTCCTCTATGAAATGGAAGGTGTTTCCGAGGAGTTGGCGCGGGAAGCATTCGCCCTGGCGGCGGCCAAATTGCCAATCGCCACGACCTTTGTAACGCGGACGGTGATGTAATGAAAGCAGCTGAATTGCGCGAGAAATCGCCAGAGGATTTAAACAAGAGCCTCCTTGAATTGCTGAAGGAGCAATTTAACCTGCGCATGCAGAAGGCGTCTGGCCAACTGGGTCAAACCCATTTGCAACAGCAGGTGCGAAGAGATATAGCGCGGGTAAAAACCGTGCTTGCAGAAAAGGCAGGTAGCTAACATGGCTGAAGAAAAGAAAGCGCGCATGGTAACTGGCAAGGTAGTCAGCGACAAGATGGACAAATCCATTGTGGTCCTGGTCGAGCGGCGCATGAAGCACCCGATATACGGCAAGTATGTCAAGCGGTCGTCCAAGCTTCATGCCCATGATGAAACCAATGATTGCAATATCGGCGATAAAGTTACCATCAGGGAAACCCGGCCACTGTCCAAGACCAAGTCCTGGATACTGGAGCGCATTGAAGAGCGTGCGGTCGAGGTTTAACGGATCTGCGAAAGCAAATTAATTCAATCACTCGTGATTGCGGCACTGAGTTTGGAGTAGGCCATGATTCAAACAGAATCAATGTTAGATGTAGCGGACAATAGCGGAGCACGCCGGGTAATGTGTATCAAGGTGTTGGGTGGGTCCCACCGTCGTTATGCGCATATTGGCGATATCATCAAGGTAACCGTCAAGGAAGCGATTCCTCGCGGCCGCGTGAAGAAGGGCCAGGTGTTGAACGCCGTGGTGGTGCGCACTCGCAAGGGTGTGCGGCGAGCGGACGGTTCCATTATCCGCTTCGACGGCAATGCCGCGGTGTTACTGAACCCGCAGCACGCGCCCATCGGCACACGAATCTTCGGGCCAGTCACGCGAGAATTGCGGGGCGAAAAGTTTATGAAGATTATTTCGCTGGCGCCGGAAGTGCTTTAAACGCGGTACAGACTAGAACGGTAGCAATGGTGAGAGGCCGGTAATGCTAAAGATCAAAAGAGATGATGAAGTCGTAATAATCGCCGGGCGCGACAAAGGCAAGCACGGCACTGTTGCGCGGGTGCTGGAAAATGACCGGTTGCTGGTGCGCGGCGTGAACATGGTGAAGCGGCATATCAAGGCTAACCCGATGCGTGGCGAGCAGGGCGGTATTGTGGAGAAAGAGGCATCGATACATGTGTCGAACGTTGCGATCCTCAATAGCGTGACGAACAAGGCGGATCGAGTGGGTTTGAAGATTTTGGACGATGGTTCAAAAGTTCGTATTTATAAGTCGAATCAAGAACAGATCGACGCCTGAGGCTGGGTAAAAAATGTCTAGATTAAGAGAGTTATACAACACGCAGGTAGCAGCTCAACTGCAGGAGCAGTTTGGCTACAAAAACGTCATGCAAATGCCCCGGATCACCAAGGTGACTCTCAACATGGGTGTTGGTGAAGCGATCGGCGACAAAAAGCTGATCGAGAATGCCGTGGCTGACTTGCAGCAGGTTTCAGGCCAGAAGCCGATCGTTACCAAGGCGCGCAAATCCATCGCCGGCTTCAAGGTGCGTGAAGGCTATCCGATTGGCTGCAAGGTAACCCTGCGCAACGAGCGGATGTGGGAATTTCTTGATCGCCTGATTGACATTGCCATTCCGCGGGTGCGCGATTTTCGGGGTCTCAACCCGAAATCCTTCGATGGCCGTGGCAACTACAGCATGGGTGTGAAAGAGCAGATTATCTTTCCCGAAATCGATTATGACAAGGTAGATAAACTCCGTGGTCTGGACATTACCGTGACTACCACGGCAAACACCAATGACGAGGGTCGTGCTTTGCTGAAGGCACTTAACTTCCCATTTAAGGAATAGGATCCAGGTATTATGGCAAAGCAATCGATGATTCAGCGCGAAAAGAAGCGCGAACGCTTGGTAGCGAAATTCGCGCAAAAGCGCGCCCAGATCAAGGCGGCAATCAGGGATCCCAACCTGAGCGATGAAGAGCGCTGGGAGGCTATGGAGCAACTGCAAAAACTGCCCCGGGACGCGAGCCCCAGCCGGTTGAGGAACCGTTGCCAGCTTACCGGACGGCCGCATGGCGTTTACAGTAAGTTTCGCCTGGGCCGTAACAAGTTGCGTGAAGCAGCCATGCGCGGCGACATTGCTGGCCTCAAGAAGTCCAGCTGGTAGATAGAAGCATTTAGTTTAGGAAAGCGAACATTATGAGCATGCAAGATACTTTGGCGGATATGTTTACCCGTATACGCAATGCGCAGCTGGCGGCAAAGACTTCGGTAAGCATGCCTTCAGCAAAGATCAAGACATCTGTAGCACAGGTGCTGCAGGCTGAAGGTTATATCACCGGTTTTGCGGTTAGTGACGACGCGGTCAAGCCGCAGCTCACAATCGAGCTGAAATACTTCGAGGGCAAGCCGGTAATTGAAGAAATCAAGCGCGCCAGCCGACCTGGCCTGCGGGTGTACAAGGGCAGTAACGAGCTCCCTAAAGTCAGGGGTGGCCTCGGGGTTTCTATCATTTCGACTTCCCAGGGTGTAATGACCGATCACGCAGCGCGCGCGGCGGGCGTCGGTGGTGAAGTTCTGTGTACGGTTTTCTAGGAAGGTACTATGTCCAGAATCGCTAGCAATCCAGTGCAAGTGCCCGCCGGTGTGGAAATCACGCTGACCGGGCAAGTACTCAAAGTAAAAGGCAGCAAGGGCAGCCTCGAGCTCGATATCGCGTCCTGCGTCGATGTCAAGCAACAAGATGGTGCGCTGGTATTTGACTGGCCCAAACAGGACAAGCAGGCACATGCCATGGCGGGTACTACCCGTGCGCTGGTCAGCAATATGGTTGACGGCGTCACGAAAGGCTATGAACGCAAGCTTGAACTGCAGGGCGTTGGTTATCGCGCCAAGGTCAGTGGCAAGGTGCTGAACCTCACCCTTGGCTTTTCCCATCCGGTCGACTATCCCCTGCCTGAGGGCGTGAGTGCGGAGACCCCCAGCCCAACGCAGATCGTATTGAACGGCATTGACAAGCAGCAGATTGGCCAGGTTGCCGCGGAGATTCGCGGCTACCGGCCGCCGGAGCCCTATAAGGGGAAAGGCATTCGCTATGAAGGCGAGTATGTGCGTCGTAAAGAAGCCAAGAAGAAGTAGGTAACGAGATGAATGAAAAGAAAGTTGCTCGCGTGCGCCGAGGTGCAAAGGCGCGTCACAAAATTCGCGAACTGGGTGTTAGCCGGTTGTGCGTGAATCGCACGCCGCGCCACATATACGCGCAGATCATCGCTGGAAATGGCCACGAAGTGCTTGCGAGTGCGTCTACGCTGGACAAGAGTCTGCGCTCGGGTGCCACGGGTAACACCGAAGCGGCTGGCAAGGTGGGAACATTGATCGCTGAACGTGCCAAAGCCGCAGGAATTGCTAAAGTGGCTTTCGATCGCTCCGGTTTTAAATTTCATGGGCGTATCAAAGCGCTTGCAGACGCCGCTCGTGACGGCGGGCTCGAATTTTAAGGGTTAACGCATGGCAAATAATGAACAGGCAAATGTAGATCTGCAGGAAAAGCTGGTCCAGGTCAACCGGGTTGCGAAAGTGGTCAAGGGCGGCAGGATCTTTGGCTTTACTGCGCTAACAGTAGTCGGTGACGGCAACGGCCGAGTCGGGTTTGGTCGCGGCAAGGCGCGCGAAGTGCCGGTTGCGATTCAAAAGGCGATGGAAGCTGCGCGCCGCAATATGATTTCGGTCAGCCTCAATGGCAATACCCTGCAATACCCGATCAAGGCGACCCACGGCGCTTCGAAGGTCTATATGCAGCCCGCCTCAGAGGGTACCGGTGTCATTGCCGGTGGGGCGATGCGTGCGGTGCTGGAGCTGGCAGGAGTACAGAACGTCCTTGCCAAATGTTACGGTTCCACAAATCCGGTCAATGTCGTGCGGGCGACTTTCAAGGGTTTGCAGCACATGCAGGCGCCTGAAGATATTGCCGCAAAACGCGGTAAAGCGGTTGAAGAGATAACAGGATAAGCTGTCATGGCAGAAGCAAAACGAATTAAGGTGACGTTAACCAAAAGTACGATTGGTCGGCTTCCCAAGCATCAGGATACCGTCAAGGGCCTGGGTCTGCGGCGTATCGGTCACGTGGTTGAACTGGAAGATACCAAGGCAGTGCGGGGCATGATCAATAAAGTCCAGTACATGGTTAGCGTGGTAGGAGAGTAACTATGCGTTTAAACGTATTAAGTCCGGCGAGTGGTTCGAAGCGCGCCTCCAGGCGGGTCGGGCGTGGTATCGGTAGTGGTTTTGGCAAGACCTGCGGGCGTGGCCACAAGGGCCAGAAGTCGCGCACGGGTGGGGGCGTCAAACCCGGCTTTGAAGGCGGCCAAATGCCGTTACAGCGCCGCTTGCCAAAGTTTGGCTTTACGTCACGAGGTGCCCGCTATGTTGCCGAGATCCGGCTTCCTGAACTGGCCAGCGTTGGCGCTGAGGCAGTAGATCTGGCAGCGTTGAAGGCGGCCGACATTATTGGCGAACACATTCGTGAA
>CAMYKE010000139.1:5232-7015 GCA_947258895.1 uncultured Pseudomonadales bacterium
GGTCACCAAGGGTGCTCGCGCTGCGATCGAAGCTGCTGGTGGCAAGGTAGAAGCCTAAGTGGCAAAGCAGGGAGCTTCGCTGATGGGTGCGCAGGCCGGTTTGGGCGAACTGTGGCGACGCCTGCGGTTTGTATTGCTGGCGATCATCGTGTATCGAATTGGTGCGCACATTCCGGTGCCGGGCATCAATCCCGACCGCCTGGCGCAGCTGTTTGAACAGAACGAGGGCACGATCCTGAGCCTGTTCAACATGTTCTCCGGTGGTGCGCTGGAGCGCATGAGCATCTTTGCGCTGGGCATTATGCCCTATATCTCGGCATCTATTATCATGCAGTTGATGACGGCGATGAGTCCGCACTTGACGCAGCTGAAGAAGGAAGGCGAGTCCGGCCGCCGCAAGATTAGCCAGTATACGCGCTACGGCACGGTGGTATTGGCAACGGTGCAGGCGCTTGGCCTGTCGATGGGGCTGGCGGGGCAGGGTATCGCGTTTACCTCCAGCATGAGTTTCTATGTGGTTGCGGTAATCACCCTGGTTTCCGGTGCTGTGTTCCTGATGTGGCTGGGTGAGCAGATCACAGAACGCGGTATTGGTAACGGTATTTCGTTACTTATTTTTGCCAGCATCGTAGCGGGGATGCCCGCGGCGATCGGGCAGTCGGTGGTGTTCGTGGAGCGCGGCCAGCGCCGGATCACGATCAACTACGCCAAGCGTCAGCAGGGAAACAAGGTCTACGCTTCACAGCAGAGCCACTTGCCGTTGAAGGTGAATATGGCCGGGGTAATCCCGCCGATCTTTGCATCGAGCATTTTGTTGTTTCCGGCGTCGGTGGGCCAGTGGTTTGGCCAGGGTGAAGGCATGGCATGGATGCAGGAGATAGCGTTGTTGTTGGCTCCGGGCCAGCCGTTGTACCTGATTTCGTTTGCGGCGCTGATTATTTTCTTCTGCTACTTTTATACCGCGTTGATGTTTAACCCGCGCGACGTGGCGGACAATCTAAAACGCTCCGGGGCATTCATTCCTGGCATTCGTCCCGGTGAGCAGTCGGCCAGCTATGTTGATGATGTCATGACGCGGTTGACCCTGTTCGGTGGTTTGTATATTACGGCGGTATCGTTGTTGCCGTTAATGCTGATCAGTTCCGCAAACGTGCCGTTTTACTTTGGTGGCACCTCGGTATTGATCGTCGTCGTGGTAGTTATGGACTTCATGTCCCAGGTGCAGTCGCACCTGATGTCACACCAGTATGAATCGGTGATGAAGAAGGCCAATTTGAAAGGTTATGGCGGCGGCGGAATGCTGCGCTGAGAAGTATCTGGAGAGAGTAGAGAGTCATGAAAGTAAGAGCATCAGTAAAGAAAATGTGTCGCAATTGCAAAATGGTAAAGCGTAATGGTGTTGTGCGAGTCATTTGTAGCGTTGAGCCCCGTCACAAGCAACGTCAGGGGTAGCGTTTATTGGGTCGCGATAGCGATATCTAGCGCTTGATTTAGCCGTCACTTGGCTGTATCCTTCTGCGCCCCTCGCAACCCGTTATTTCTTGAATAGTAAGTTGAGCGTTATTCGTTTCGCGCTCTCGAACGGTGGAAACTGGAGTTAACTGAATGGCCCGTATAGCAGGCGTTAATATACCGGACAACAAACATGCTGTGATTTCGCTGACCTACATTTACGGGGTCGGACGCACGGTGGCAGGTAATATTTGTGATTCGGTGGGCATCAGCCCGCATACCAAGGTCGGTGACCTGTCAGAGCAGCAACTGGACTCTGTGCGCAGCGAAG
>CAMYKE010000140.1 GCA_947258895.1 uncultured Pseudomonadales bacterium
TCCGTCCACCCAACGCCGACAGTTCAGCTATCGGTGACTTGCTTCCGCATTACCGTCCGGCCTGGCTGACTGAGGTGTTGGAGCAACATCGGGACGCAATCATGGAGCGGGTGTCGGTGGAAATCGACGCCCTTCGTACTACCATCGACGAGTTGAAGGCGCAAGTTTACCGTGTAAACGCCGCTGATGCAAGCGCTCCCGCTGAGCGCAACTCACGCAAACGACCGTCTGCCGCTCCAGCGACTGGCGGCGGCACTACTTCACCGAATTCCGTGTCGAAGCGAGCGAAAACGACGAGCTGGCTGGACATGTTTACGCCGGCAAAAGACCTGCCGGACGCAGGGTCTGGCGAGCAGATGCACGCTGACGACACGGTGAGTTTCGGTGTTCCAGCGGCTGCGCTCAACTCTGCCGATCAAAACCGAACCGTGACCACGCTGCAGCCCGCCAAAACGCCTCCAGCGCGCAAATCAAGAAGCTATGCGTACGCTGCTGGCTGCAGCAAGACCGTCCGTAACGTGACTCCGGCACCAACCGCGACTGCACCAAACGCGACGGAACCAAACGCGACGACATCGAACGCGACGACAAACGAGAAGGGGCGAGCTAACACGGCACGCTCTCCTAGCGAGGCGCGACAGCCGACACCGACGAACTCAAGCGCGGCAAAAGGCAATGGTCGCTGGCGCACGGTTCAGCATCGACGACCGTCTGGCTCGGGCAGACCGGCTGGCGACCCCGCGCCACGCGAAGAGCAGGCTGCTGTGTACGCCCATCAAGCCGCTGAGGACGAGCGCACGGAAAGGCTGAAAAAGCAGTTTCGCTTTCTGCGCCTCAAAAAGAACGCGACCAAGCTTCTGGTGGGTGACTCGAACTACAAACCGATTCACCACCAGGACATCTCTGAGGACACGACCTCGCTGTGCGCTGGGGGGCTCTGCGCCCCTTCTGCTGCACAAGCGTTCATCACGCTCGACGGTTCCTTTCCCAACTACCGCCAAGTGGTGTTCGGGATTGGAACCAACGATCTCCTGCATCACAGGAGACGGGAGTCGAGCATGATCGAGCAAGGGCTTGTCTCTCTGATTCAGGAGACAAAACGCCTTTTTCCCAACGCGTCGATATCCTTCATCACGCCGAGCTGGTGCCGGCGGCTCGACCGGATCAACTCTAAACCCGACATGTTCGTTCGCGTCATTCGGAGAGCCGCAACTCTGTGCAGCGCCGCAGTCGTCATTCACCCAAACTACGACACGGCCGCTCTACCGAAATCTGACTTTCACGACGACGTGCACCTGGAGTGGGAAGTCGCCAAACGCGTTCTCACTAACATCGTTCGTTTGTCGTTTGGGTTGACCGCCCGCGAGCCGGATGCGCCCATCTCGTTCGAGTGGGAGCAGAAACCGGCCGATCGCAAATGCGACGCTCCCATCGCCTTTGATTGGGAGCGGGGCCAGGGTGCTCCGCCGTTCCCCACATTCGAGCAGTTTGTGGAGATGCGGCAACAGTACAGCCGACTGGTGAGCTCTGGCGCGAGGCGCAAGCCTTAACCAGACTAACGTGCTGGCCAAGAACTAAGCTGTAGTTCCTGTTTAAAGTGAGAGCGTTTACTGGGCTGGATTTCACAACCTTCGCAGTTACTAACCTCGCTGACCCTCCCCAAACCTGGGGTGACCGTTTATGTCGTAATCGAAAATTTGTTCTTCTGATAGTCTTGGCCGGCATGTTGGCTTGGCTGTACGTCTTTGTCTTTGCGGTTTGGTTTTTGTTGGTTAAGCTTGCTATCTCGAAGGCCAGTCCGTTGAGGAGCCTGAGGACGACCCACAATCTCTTCGTCTTGCGCGCAGCAACGATCACCGTTATCATTCGCTGGGTAGGAATGCGGTTCATCTGGTTTAGCGTTGTGCTAATTGCCATTCTGATCCTCTCAGGTGATATCCACCCACACCCCGGTCCCAATAAATTAACTGCCGACATTACTGTGCTTTCGGCAAACTGGTGCAGCATTCGGAGTGCCCACAAGAGGATTCTGTTGGAAGCGAGCTTAGAATCATTGGGAAAACCGGACATCGTTTGTATTCAGGAAAGCTGGCTAGGTCCTGATATTGAAAATAGCGAGCTCCCACTCGATGGATATGCTGTTTTTCGTCACGATCGCGAGCAAAGGACTGGCGGTGGAGTTTTGACGGCAGTCAAACACCACATGAAGGTTCAGCGGCTGAACAATCTTCACAGGCAACCGACCGAGATGGTGTGGCTTGAAATCTCTGGATTTTCGAGAGGGGAGAAAATTCTTTTGGGAAACTATTACAGACCTTATGCTGCAGACGTCATGTCAGCTGCTGCAATTGTGGACTCTCTGGACTTGGCATCCGCACATGCTGCACGGACTGGAGCAAAGATTGTCATCGTCGGCGATTTCAACACCCCCGACATTCGGAGATGGGGAGACTACGCGGAGCGCTTGCGGCACCAGGGCTCGCATACCATACGCGAGGGACTTTGCGACAGCAACCTGACGCAGCTCGTTAACAGACCAACAAGGGGCGAAAATATTCTCGACCTGGTATGTACGTCGCACCCCGGATTTATCAAAAACCTTGAACACGTGCCGCTTTTTAGTGACCACGAAGGGTTGCTGTTTCGCGTGGCTAGCAGGGCCTCACTTCAACGCGCGCAGCCGACCACCGCTTTCAAATGGAGCAGAGCAAACTTTGAGGCCATTCGCGAACAGCTCAGTAACTTCTGCGAGGAGTATCTTCACACGGCGCGAGAGCGATCGGTCGAAAGCAACTGGAAAGCCATTAGGGACAAGTTGATTGCGCTCGCTAGAGAGCATGTTCCCCAGGGTGTAACTAAGCGCAGGGCAAAGCCACTGCCTAGGGAGGTAATCAGGCTTGTGCGGCGCAGGGACCGTGCATTCAAGGCGTGGAAGATGTATCCGACGCCTGAAAACCGACTGCGATATACACAGCTGAGAAACCGCGCACAACGTGAGTGTCGGAAGGCGCATCGCGCCAGAATGGACGAGCTAGCGGATTCGTTGCGTACCGGGTCCCGCACATTTTTTCAGCACGTGAAGTCGCTAAGGAACGAGCGAGTAGGTGTGCCCGATCTCACAATCGACGGGAACAACGTTTCGGAGCCGATGCAGAAGGCTACCGCTTTAAACACTCAGTTCTGTCGAGTCTTTACCGCAGAACTACCCTACGAATACCTACCTGACGCTGACCTGAGTGGCCAGAACATGGACATGATTCGCGTGACGCAGGACGGGCTGAAGAAGCGACTTGAAGGCCTGGACGTCAAAAAGGCCAGTGGTCCCGACAACATCCCTGCGATACTACTGAAAGCTGTTGCTGAGCCGCTCTCCGGACCTCTCTCACTCCTTTTCCAGCAAAGCCTGGATACAGGAGACGTACCGAAGGACTGGCGGGTCGCAACTATTCATCCGGTATTCAAAAAGGGTGACAAGTCGTCGCCTGGAAACTATCGCCCCATATCCCTGACCAGCGTCGTATGCAAGCAGCTGGAACACGTTGTTGTCAGCCAGATACACAAATTTTGTGCCGAACATCGGCTGCTCTACGACAGGCAGCACGGATTTCGCTCCGGAAGATCGTGCGATACGGCACTGGCCTCTCTCATCCACGACTGGGCTTCGATTCTTGACTCGGGCCGCTCCAGTATCGACTGTGTGCTGTTAGACTTTTCAAAGGCATTCGACACTGTGCCGCATCGACGGCTGATTCACAAGGTCAAGGCGCTTGGCGTTCATCCGAAAATTTGTCGCTGGATCCGAAATTTTCTGAGCGGCCGTCTTCAGCGAGTGAACGTAGCTGGTTCCACTTCATCATGGCTTCCTGTTACGTCTGGTGTTCCCCAGGGTTCGGTCATAGGCCCGCTCCTGTTTTCAATATACATCAACGATATTCACCGGGATATAACACCCGGAACGGTAATGAATTTGTTTGCGGACGACGCTCTACTGTATCGTGCTGTTACTACAACGGGCGATTGTGCGATCGTTCAGCACGACCTGGATACTCTCTCCCGCTGGTCCGGTACATGGATGCTGAAGTTCAACGTCAGCAAGTGCGCTCATTTGCGTATTTCAACGAAGCGAAGAGAGACAGTAGCGACCCCAGACTACAATTTGTGTGGAGAAGTCCTCCCGAAATCAGTCTCCGAACGGTATTTGGGCATCCAGCTTACTGCAGACTTCAAATTCAATGCCCATATTGAGCTTCTCAATAGCAAGTGCCGCGCGCTGATCGGATTCTTGAAACGAAACCTGTCGGCGTGTTCTCGACGAGCTAAAAGAATTGCGTACATTGCACTGGTGCGAAGTCGGCTAGAGTTCTGCGCTGCTGTGCTGGATCCTACAGCAATAACTATGAGAGCCAAACTAGAAGCGATCCAGAGCAAGGCTGTGCGCTTCATATGCAACAACTATGAAAGGCTTGCTTCCGTGTCTGCCATGAAACGCGACGTCAACCTACCGCTCCTCGAGGACCGAAGAACTAAGCTCAGGCACGATTTCTTCCTAAAAGTTGTCAAGGGCCGGACCGTCGTCCCAGGACTGAACCTCCATGTGGAGAACGGGCTTTACCGGGTGGATCCACCGGTCTCGTCTCGGCGGGCGAACGACACTATCATCTATAGAACGGTTTCCGAAGTAAACGCTGCTTTGATAACGCGACGTGCTGGCACGGCACCTGCCTTGGTAAACCCCCCATAGCACGTAGGTGTGTGCCTCGAGATAGCAAGCTTGTGGACTTTGTTCACACGAATCCGTGCATTAACCCCTGTTCTTGCAGGATTCCCTGTTTTGACACTTTGACCGTGTATGCGTTCACGGCCGAAACGTCCAAACAGGGACGGTATCCGGAGCCCAACGCCACCTGAGGCGGGCTGTCAGCAGATTTGCCCTCACAGGCAAGCTGACCGCGGGTGCTGAGCGAGGCATCCGTGCCGGGAAGGAAGGATAGGATACATAGCCGTAAATTTTGTAGGCTAGTTTAGCCTTTCGATAATCGGGCCGTATGCCCGGCATGCCCTAGCCTTGCCGATGTATTCTCGCGGTTTACCCCGCGTTAATACATCGGCCAGTAGGGCCAAAAAATCCTAAGATCCTAAGAACCGGAGATACAAAACGTGTCTCCAATTTTTGCACTGTTCATATACCATGCGTGCTCTGGATCTGATTCACGG
>CAMYKE010000141.1 GCA_947258895.1 uncultured Pseudomonadales bacterium
ATTGCCTATTTGGTTTCTCGCCGGATCTTGCACGCTGTACGGAATTTTTCTCCTGCGGCTATAGCGACGGCTATCCCCTTAGTCGGAAAATCCCGTACAACGCACAATCTCTCGGCGATAATTCCAAAAATCGGTGAGATATGGCGGCTAGTAGATGAAAGCTGTTGACGGAAGTGACGGTGGGCGAAGCTTGATTAGATTCGTTCACCTGCTCGGTTTCAAAAGTTCGAATTTTGGTAGCGGCGATTATAGTTTAAGGAGGCACAGCTTTTGATGAGTCGCTCAAGAAGGTTTAACCAGGGGAAAGCATCGGCAGAATAGGTATACAGTGGACGGGGAGGCCCTGCGAAACTATCGTCACGCCCCGAATGCAGGGTCGTGCAAATCCTGGGCAGCGGGAGGCACGACATCAACTGAGGTGCGTCTGACGGATACGACGATGCGTGGCGAGATGGGTAGCACCAGTGTTCTGATGGCTCCGCAGTGGGGTTTCTATGATGTATTATTTATTTATGATAACAAGAACTTGGCGATAAAACCTGAGAAGGTGCGTAAATTTAATTTGCAGCGCGACTAAAGCGCTTATGTGATGGAAAATATCCTGTTCAAGATCTGCTTTCCCGCGGAGCTCCTCTCCCAGACTGCCTTTGCAGCAGCGGTGACACTGCAGCCACAGATAAGGGATCGCCTCGCCGATATCGACAGGGTTGTAATGACTACCCATGAATCCGCTATCCGGATTATTTGTAAGCAATGGGATGGACTCCTCCTCGCCTTATCATTTCGCCGTCGATGCGCCAGAATGGCAAGTGGAAACCAACCATTCAGAAGACGAGGAGAAGCCCAACATGAACATTACACGAGTCGGTGTGGATATCGCAAAGTCTGTTATCCATGTGCACGGTGTTGATCGTCATGATCTGAACCAGTGGCAGGCGAAACTCAAGCGTAATCAGTGGCTTGACGCACGGTCTAAACGCGTTTCCCCAGGAGCGGAGATTGGTATGGAAGCCTGCGCTTGCGCTCACTATTGGGGACGAGAGCTGCAGAAGCGAGGATACATTTTCAAGCTGATCGCTGCTCAGTTTGTTACACCGTACGTGAAAAGCAACAAGAATGACCGCGTCGATGCCGAGGCTGTCTGTGAAGCCATGGGTCGACCCAGGATGAGGTTTGTTGCAGTCAAGACGGTGGAGCAGCAAGATATCCAGGCTGCCCACCGGATACGAGAGGAACTTGTGGGTCAGCGGACGGCCAAGGCGAACCAGATCCGGGGGCTTGTCGGCGAATACGGTATTATCGCGCCAGTCCGCATCAATCAACTTCGGCTGGCATTGCCTCAATGGCTTGAGGATGCAGAGAATGGCCTGACCGACGAATTTCGTGTTCTCCTGTCTGCCCTGGCCGTACTGGTGGAAGAAGCGCTTTGCCTGGATCCCGTCTCGGACCATCTGTTTGTGTTTTGTAATCGTCGCCGTAATCGCATTTAGATTTTGTATTGGGAATATAGTGGCTTTTGTCTGTGGCAAAAGCGCCTGGAGAAGTCACGTTTTCACTGGCCGCGCCGGGCCGATGAAGTGGTGGTTACACTTACTTCCCAGCAATTGAACTGGCTGCTCGACGGCTACGACATTGCCCGTCTACAACCCCAAGAGAAATTACACCTTTCCTCTGTTTTATAAGGGTTTTTTGCTCCCCACCCGGTATAATGCCGGGCATGCCAAGCCTGCCCAATCAGCTACCCGATGACATCGATGCCTTAAAGGCGCTGGTCGCTGAACAGGCCGCTCACAACGAGCAACTCGAGCAAGAGAACCAACACATGAGCGCCAGGGTTCTCTCCCTTCAGTAGCAACTCAACCTGGCGCTGGCCCGTCGCTACGCGGCCAGCAGCGAGAAGATCTCCCCGGACCAGATCCGCCTGTTCAATGAAGCCGAGCAGGACGCGGAAGCATTCGTGGATGAAGATCAGTCCGAGCCCGTTACCGTCCCGGCCCACACACGCAGCAAGCGCGGCCGCAAGCCCTTGGCAGACACCTTCGCATCCGTTCGTCGAACGGCTGATTGGCAGCGTTCGCCGAGAGCTATTAGACCAGGTATTTTTTTGGAATGGAGGGGACCTGAAACGAAAACTAGCGAGCTACCAGGCCTACTACAACGAGCATTGCGCCCATACAGCTCGTGCTGGTGTACCGCCCGAGAGCAGAGAGGGAAATGTTCTGATCGATCGCGCCCAGTATAAGTGGCAATCACACTGTCGCGGCTTAAGTTATCTGCCCGTTGCAGCTTAAATTTGTATTTCGTCTAGCACACCAACAAAAATGACGCGGCGGATGCCGAAGTACTGTGTGAGGCTGTTTCTCGTCCCGGTACGCGGTTTATTCAAACCAATAGTACTGAACAACAGGATATTCAGCTTCTACATCGCATCCGGAAGCGGCTGGTAAGTCAGCGCACCGGGTTAACTAATCAGATATGGGGGAAGTCCAGCGTGCAGTAAGAGGGGACGAGGGACTAAATTCTGAACAACTTAGGTTAGTTAAGAAATAATCCCTCCACTCCCTTTTTAAGGCAGCCTGGCCATGCCTTATTAGACCAATGTCTATGCGCAATTCGACACTATCAATTGAGTTTTTCGCGCAGTTGCATTAGCGTATGCTCCACTATTATCGACCTACCCTGGAGGAGCAAGGGCCAGGAAATGGGCGTTTGTTCTTCTAATACTTTGTAGTGATCTTGAAGCGGCACACCAAGTCGTGCTCGATTCTGTCGCAAACTGTTAATAGAAGGGAAGCAGCATGAACGCAAAGAATTCAAAAATTATTTATACCCTGACCGATGAAGCACCTTTACTCGCCACATACTCATTGCTTCCCATCATTCGAGGTTTTGCTTCTACCGCAGACATTGAAATCGAAGAAAGAAACATTTCGGTCGCTGCAAGGATTCTGGCGGAGTTTTCGGATAGGCTTGCAGAGCAGCAAAAAGTTCCAGATACCTTGGGCGAATTGGGTCAGCTTACGCAGGATCCTGAAACCAATATTATCAAGTTACCCAATATCAGCGCATCCATACCGCAGCTAAGAGCGGCTATTACCGAATTACAGTCCAAGGGATTTAACATTCCTGACTTTCCGGAAGACCCGCAATCGGAAGTGGATCGGGCAGTCCGCGACCGTTATGGAAAGATTCTCGGCAGTGCCGTCAACCCGGTCCTTCGAGAAGGCAACTCGGACCGGCGCGCACCGTCTGCGGTCAAGCGCTATGCCCAGAAACAACCCCATGACATGGCCAAGTGGAGTCAGGCTTCCCGTACCCACGTCTCACATATGCATCACGGTGATTTTTATTCGAGCGAAAAATGCCTGACGATGGACAAGGATTGCTCGGTCAAAATGGACCTCGTCACCAACAGCGGCAAGACCATCGTCCTCAAGGAAAACACCGATTTGCTGAAAGGCGAAATCATTGACAGCATGTTCATGAGCAAAACCGCCTTGTGCGAATTCTACGAACAAGAAATGGAGGATGCCAAGGAAACCGGCGTGATGTTCTCGCTGCACGTGAAGGCCACCATGATGAAGGTGTCTCATCCGATCGTGTTTGGTCATGCGGTAAAGGTGTTTTATAAGGATGTGTTCGAAAAGTACGGAGAGCTGTTTTCCAAGCTGGGCGTGAATGCAAACAACGGCATCAGCAGCGTCTACGAAAAGATCAAGGCCCTGCCTGGTTCCTTCCAGGAAGAGATCGAGCGAGACATTATGGCTTGCTACCAGGAGCGCCCCGAGTTGGCGATGGTCGATTCCCTCAAAGGCATTTCCAATCTGCACGCACCCAATGACGTGATCGTGGACGCCTCGATGCCGGCGATGATTCGTGCTGGCGGCAAAATGTGGGGACCGGACGGTAAATTAAAAGATACCAAGGCGGTGATGCCCGAAAGCACCTTTGCCCGGATTTACCAGGAAATGATCAACTTCTGTAAAACCCACGGTGCGTTTGATCCAACCACCATGGGAACTTGCCCGAACGTAGGCCTGATGGCGCAAAAAGCCGAAGAGTATGGCTCTCACGACAAGACCTTTGAAATCCAGGAAGCAGGGATTGCCCGGATCGTGGCTGCCGACGGGACTGTACTGATCGAGCAGAACGTGGAAGAAGGGGACATCTGGCGCATGTGTCAGACCAAGGATGCCCCAATCCGCGATTGGATCAAACTGGCTGTAACACGCGCCCGCCAGTCCGGGATGCCCGCGGTATTCTGGCTGGACGAGTATCGTCCTCATGAGATGGAATTGATCAAGAAGGTGACTGAGTACCTGAAGGAATATGACTTGACTGGCCTGCGCATCGAGATCATGTCGCAACAACGGGCCATGCGTTATACCCTGGAGCGTATTATCCGAGGCAAAGACACCATTTCGGTGACCGGTAACATCCTGCGAGACTACCTGACCGATTTGTTCCCGATTATGGAATTGGGCACCAGTGCAAAGATGTTGTCTATTGTGCCATTGATGGCCGGTGGTGGATTGTTTGAAACGGGCGCCGGCGGTTCCGCCCCCAAACATGTTAAGCAGTTGATCGAAGAAAACCATTTGCGCTGGGATTCACTGGGTGAGTTCCTGGCCCTGGGGGTTTCCTTTGAGGATTTGGGGAATAAATTCGACAACAAAAAAGCCCAGGTTCTGGCCAGAACGCTGGATGAAGCAACGGGCCTCTTGCTCGATAATCAGAAATCACCTTCTCGACGCACTGGCGAACTGGACAATCGTGGTAGCCATTTCTATCTGGCACTTTACTGGGCCCAAGCGCTGGCCGATCAGACGGAAGATGCCGATCTGCAAGCAAAGTTTGCACCCGTGGCACAGGCTCTGGCGGAGAAAGAAGAAGCCATTGTGGATGAACTGAACAGTGTGCAGGGTCAGCCAGTGGAGATCGGCGGCTATTTCTTACCCGATCCCGGTAAAGTTGCCGACGTGATGCGTCCCAGTGCGACTTTCAACGAAATTATAAATCAGTTATAGACCGATTTACGTTGTGTTCCTGGCGCGCTAATAACTCAACGACTCTGGACTGAAAGTACATGGTCGTTGTGTCTTTTCATGCTTGGGCCTGCCCGTCACACAATGGTTTTGCGTTTGACTGCGGCCTGGCCATGCAGTCTTAGACTAATGTCTATGCGCATTACGACACTATCAATTGAGTTTTTT
>CAMYKE010000142.1 GCA_947258895.1 uncultured Pseudomonadales bacterium
CATCCGGAGTTTTCGGAGACTGATGCGGCCAATAAACTGCTAGCGGAGTTGCAGTAGGTCTAACAGGGTTTTCGCTTTGCGCCGGGAATCGGAAAAAAGCAGGGCGCCCCACGGGCGCCTTGCAAACAGTTCCAGGTAAATATTATCTGCGCGTCCTGGCGCGCACCATCAGTAGGCCCAAGCCAAGCAGCAGCGCTGTGCCGGGAAGGGGAACCTGGGTCTCCGGAGGAGCGAACGTCCCATATAGTTTCTTAAGCTTTACACCGCTGTCACAACATTTCCCGTAGCTGTTGCCCGAAATAAATGGATTGTATGCACCGATCAACCATGCTGTTGACGCTATATCGGTGCTGTTACCAATTGATGTCCAACCATTGGTTACATTGAAAAGGTTGTTAACCTTTTCCCATCCTGCGCCCTCCAGGCCCGCTGGAGAAACGCCGTCCAGGTCCGTTTGGCTAAAATCGCCGTCAGTGAAGGCCATTATTGTCATGTCGGAGTCATCAACATTGCCCCAACCATCCTGGGTTCCATTCCAACCGACGTAGACGTCGGACAAAACAACTTTTTGGTCGAACAATGCCAACACAAATTCCTGGGCGAAGACATTGTCCAGGGAGTGTTCAGGGGAGAATTCACCGCCAACGCCGACGCCGCCGCCCCATTTATCCAGATCAGATTGGCTGAACGGATCTGTGCCTAAAGCAACCGTGGGTCCATCTTCGTCCCCGTTACTCCAGGCGGTTATTGTTCCCACTGCAATGTCAGGCCCGGGTATCGATTCCTTGATAGTTCCCGAGTTAGTGGTGTCACTGTTATCGATATCTGAAAAATAAAAAGTTGTCCCTGCATTTGCACCAGGCATCAGTACGAAACAGCAGGACGCACTTAGTAATAATCTGGAAAGATACTTTCCGCTGGAAGCAATCATATTGTCAAACCCTATTAAAATGAACATACAAAATAAACTTTATGTATATATGCAAAGACCAAACCAAAAAATAATATTTTCCAATAAACAGTAGGTTACAGATTTTCTTATTGCCGATGGGTCTCTTATCAGGAGCTATCTGTAAAAATTACTGACACTTGCTGCAAGGTGTTTTTCGTCAGATGTGAAGTTTTTCAAACAGCGCTTCTGCCTCGATTCTGCCTTCAAACGAGTGTTGCGTGGCCAATACGCTGCTCAATGCCTGAATCGCTTCCTTGTTGCGTCCAAGGCCGTGCAGCGCTGCCGCGAGGTGATAGCGGATTTCCGGATTGGCCGCGTCACGGGTCAAGGCTTCGCGCAGGTAGCCAATTCCCTCGTCATAGCGCTGTTGTCTAACCAGTAACCAGCCAACCGTATCATTGATCATCGCGTTTTCAGGGGCGAGTGATAAGGCTTTCTGCGCTGAACTCAGAGCGGTTTCCAGGTCATTCATTTTGTACAGGAGATTCGCCATATTATTCAGAATCCTGGCGTCTTTGGGTCGCTCACTAACTAAAACGTCATATTCCCGTTTCGCGTTATCATAGGCGCCCGTACCCAGATACAGTTCGGCCAGCGCATTCCGGACGAAAAGGTCCTTTGGATTATCACTGAGCCATGTGAGCAGAGATTTTTCTGCTGCCGAAAGATCAGGGATGGCCCGTTGTGCCAAATGGAGCAAAATCACGAAATGATTATTAGGTGACAGTTCCAGGCCCCTTTTGAATTCCGACGCGGCCTCTACGTAGTGGCCCCTGCGCATCAGCACATCACCGGCTAATCGGAAACCGACGGGTAGTGCGGGATAGTCCTGTTTCAGTCCGGCCGCTCTGGAAAACGCTTCGTCGAGCCGGCCGAGTTTTATTTCAGCTTCGGTCAACAGCACCCTTGCATCAAAGTGTGCGGGATTTCCCTGCAGGGCCTTGAACAACGTATAGCTGGCTTCTTCAATCGCGCCGGCCGCAATCTGCAGGCGGCCGATTTCCTTCAGTTTTTCAGCGTTGTACTTCGCGTTTGACGCCATCGCCCTTAATATTGAACTGGCCTGGGCGCTCTCGCCGGCGGCAAGCTGGGTGTTCACAAGCGCCTGTTGCACCCGGTAATCGTCCGGGTGCACCGAGTCCTGTTCGAGCGCGACCTTCAGTGCCGCAGCGGGATCACCCAGCTTGACAAGCAACTCAATCAGATATTTTTGTATCTCAAAGGTGTCTTTTCCATGCAGCGCCGCGTTTCTTGCCCACCGTAATGCGACATCTGGTTCACCCCGCGTCAATTCCAGTCGCGATAGCTCTACCATTAATTGCGGGTCGTCAGGTCGGGTCTGTAGCAAGTCCTGTAATATGGATTCCGCCTTGTCGTAGTGCCCGGTACGCCGTTCGATCTTTGCAAGGTTTATGAAAGCAGCGGGAGAATCGGGGTCAATCGTGAGCATGAATTCGAACAGGGTTTTGGCGGCAGGCAGGTCGCCCATCCCAACCAGTGCAATACCCATGATGTTCTTGTAGGTCAATTCATTTGGCGCCGCGCTACTCAGCTTCTTTGCGACATCCAACGCACCTTCATAATCCCCTCTTTGAAGCAGGGCGACCGCCAGCGGCAGCCCAGCCAGAGCTTGACTTTCATCGAGCCCAAATACTTTTCGTAAGTCGTTTATACCTCGTGTCGGGAAGCCTGCCTGGAGTCGAGAAATCGCCAGTTGCGTTTGCAACCGGGGGTTTCCCTGCCGAATGGACGTTGCCCTTTCAAGGACCGCCATTGCGCGAGGCGCGTCCCCAACGCCTTCGTATGCTTGGGCCAGCTTGGACAGAATAGCAATGTCATTGGGAAAGGCTGCTGCGATATCCTCCAGTAGATCGATAGCACTTCGGTATGCCTGTTGCTGCAAGTAGATGGTGGCTAATTGCTCTAGCGGAGCCTGCTCTTTACCCGCGATTTCGATGTAGATCTCAAAATAATTTCTGGCCGATTCAAGATTGTTCAGCGCATAACTGGCAAACCCCGCTGTCATCAGCAACTGCGTATTACGGTTGACTACTTCAGGTCCGAGGAGATCGATCACGTTAATAACTTCGTTCAGCGCCTGGCGACTGCCGTGCTGGTCTCCCGCCCGCGCGAGCTTAATAGAGCGAAGATAATTCACCCGGGGGTCGACAGTGCCCGCACCACCCAGGGTGCTGAAATCTGACGTGGTCTCCTCGTCGCGTCCCAAATCCAGCAGCAGCCCGATGCGGGCGATTAGAGCGCTGGAGTTTTCCGGCTCGATTTCGAGCGCCTTGGCGTAATTTTTCAGCGCCCCGGAAAAATCACCTCTGATGTGTCGTACCGATGCAATGGAAAGCCAGGTGTCGGCACGATCCGGGTAGCGCTGCAGCATCTGCTTCGCCAGCGAATCAGCCTGCGCCAAGTCACCAGCGCGCAATGATACAGTGACTTTGACCGCCAGCAGTTCTGGGTTCACCGGGTCCAGAGCTTCGGCCAGTGCAATTTCCTGGGTAATTTTCTCGCGGGCGTTAATTTCTACCGCTGCGCGCGCCCGCACTACATGTAGTCGGGCGCGCACAGTAGCGGGTAATTGGCTATTCACCTCTTCTGCCAGTAGCAGCTCCTGCTTGAATTGCATAACGTAGGCTTTAGCCAAAGGCACGACTACCAGAGCAGGATCAGCGCCGGCCGCCGTGGCATCATTCAAAGCCGTTTCTGCGGCAGCCGGATTGCCTGTCTGAAGATAAGCCTGCCCCAGCATCACCATCGCAGGCAACAAACGCGGATTCACCTGCAACGCATTCTTCAGTTCGACGACCGCCTCATCGTATTTTTCCGCGTTGTAATACTTGACCGCATTCTCATAATAAGCACTTGCCGAGGTGCTGTGCTGCTGCGCGTTTGCTCCCGTCGAGAGGGTGAATAAAAGCGCCGCAACGAGATTCATCAACGGTAGTCTGGCAAAACAACACAATCTGCGCATAATCTGGTTAATCCTGAAAAAATACGTATCCAATCAAGTATAAGGTAAAGCTTTCCGCTTTCCAGTTTCGCCGGGTAAGCAATAGCGTATAATCGGATCCGAACCCGCCTATGTGCAACCACTTCACCAGGGATGACCATGCAATACACCACCCTCGGCACCACCCAACTCAAAGTCAGCAGAATCTGCCTGGGCACGATGACCTGGGGGCAGCAGAACAGTGAAGCCGAGGCCCATGAGCAACTGGATTATGCGCTGGAACAGGGCATTAATTTTGTCGATACCGCGGAGATGTACCCGGTGCCGCCCCGGGCCGAAACCCAGGGGCGCACGGAGGCGTATATCGGCTCGTGGCTAAAAAATCGTGCGGATCGCGATCGTATTATCCTGGCCACTAAAGTGGCGGGTCCGAGCCGCAACATGGGCCATATCCGCCCGGAGATGCGCCTGGACCGGGCCAATATTGTCGCCGCAATCGAGACCAGCCTGCGGCGGCTGCAGACAGACTATGTCGACCTCTACCAGTTGCATTGGCCGGATCGTAACGTCAACTGTTTTGGCCAGTTGGGTTACGTGCATCAGCAAGATGAACAGATGACCCCGTTGCTGGAGAGCCTGGAAGTCCTCGGGGAGCTGGTGGATGACGGCAAGGTGCGTTATATCGGGGTGTCGAACGAGTCGCCGTGGGGGGTGATGACCTGCCTGCACCTGGCGGAACAGCATGGTTTGCCGGTGATCCAGTCGATCCAGAATCCCTATAATCTGCTGAACCGGTCGTTCGAGGTGGGGCTGGCCGAGGTGGCGATGCGCGAAGGGGTGGGGCTGCTGGCCTATTCGCCGCTGGCATTCGGCACCCTGTCTGGCAAGTACCTGGATGCGCAACCGGAAAATGCCCGCGTCACGCTGTTTGAGCGCTTCGTACGCTATTCCAGACAGGAAGCAGTGGCCGCGACGCGTGACTATGTCGCGCTGGCCCGGGCGCATGGCCTGGACCCGGCGCAGATGGCGCTCGCCTTTGTGAATTCAAGGCCCTTTGTTGCCAGCAATATCATTGGCGCGACCACCATGGACCAGCTGGCGGCCGATATCGCCAGCATTGACCTGGAATTACCCGAAGCCGTTGTGACGGGGATCGAGGCCATTCATGCGGCTAATTCCAATCCCGCTCCTTAATCCAGACTCAATCCTGTACTACGGTAAATCGCAAATTGGCGCGCATTGAAATGCCTGACCGTCATTGCAGGCACTGATGGTCGAA
>CAMYKE010000143.1:0-7395 GCA_947258895.1 uncultured Pseudomonadales bacterium
ATAGAAATACCTGCAGGTAGCATCCCTCACGCTTGCCATGCATCGATAGCTCGAGCGCCGGGTGCTGCAGGCCGAACAGGTAAAAGCCTACCCAGCTCGAGAGTAATAACAGCGCGATCACCGTATGGGTTGCAACCCGCGGATAGGCGGGAATGCCCAGCTTGAAGATCACCCCACCGAGCCCGACAATGGCAAACAACCCGAGCAGCGACTCCGCGAAAAACTGTGGCGAGCCCAGCAGCTGCTCCAGCCAACCGGCACGGAAGGGCGCCTGCAAGCTCATCGCGGAGATTACAAATAGCGTGGAAATAGCCAGCCAGCCACAGACCCTGCCCGCAACGCGGCCCGGCCTGGCCACCGGTGATAGCTGCTGGCTAAGGTCCTGGATTAACTTTGCGCGTTGCTGGTTCATGCTGGAATCTCTTCCCGCTGCAATATCTTCTTCGTTTCACGCAGTGCGCGAAACACCCGGGCTTTCATTGCCGTTTTCGATACTCCACACCAGGTCGCCGCTTCCTCCACGGTATAGCCTGCGTACTTGGTCAGGGTCAGGGCCTCACGCTGGTCGGGCTTCAGCTTGTCCAGCAAGCGGATCCCGTCCAACAGCACGGCGTGATCCCTGGCGTCTGCGGCGCCGACCACATCCAGATCGATGCCCGTTTCCTCGCGGCGGTTAAACACCTGTTTGCGCCGCATCATATCGATGGACTTGTTACGCACGAGGGCAAAAAGCCAGGGGCGGAACGGCCGGCTCGGGCGATAGGTATGCCGGCCGCGGTGAATCGCGATGAGGCATTCCTGGACGATATCCTCCAGTACATCTACCGGCCCCAACCGCACCAGCAGGTAGTTCTCGATGACCGTGCCCAGTTCCGTCATCAGTTGCTCGTAGGCAAGCTTGTCTCCTTCATGGGTATCCGCCATCCAGCCTGACCAGCGGCGCTCATCCGCCAGCCACTGTTCGCGATTGCCAATGCTTATTTTCATGGGCGCGGGTCAGGGTGCAGGAAGCCGGATTGGCGCGCGAAAACTCGCCACCAACGCGAGCTACCTGTGGTGTCTATGAATGCGCGTAATAGTAACTTTCGCTACCGGGTTTCTCCAGTCATATCCGGCGGGGTGCAGCACTTCGGCGCCAGTTGCGTCGAAGTCACCCAATTCATGAAAACCGTTGCTGATGTGGATGAAGCCTTCGTCACCCGCGGCGGGTTCGGGCGACGGGCCGCTACCGCCACAACGGGGTCCGGGCATGTTGGCGCAGGACTGGTCATTCGCTTCAGTGCCTGCGTCGTAGGCTTTGGCATAATAGGTTCGGGATCCATAGTACGGCAGTTGCACCGAATTCAGCGCCACGAAGGTGTCGTTGGTAGGAATTAACATCGCCGCCATACTAAAGTGACGTGTATGCCGGTTCGCCCGGAACGTGGTATCTGTGGTCTTGCCAGGCTCCAGCAGTCCGCCAATCGTCTTCACATCGCCGACCTGGTTGCCGGCGCCTTCGAGTATTTCGGTCACGCCCTCCGTAGAACCCCCTTCGGCGAGTGCGGCCAGTTCAGGGGAGGCCTGCTCGCCGGCTGTAAACAGTGCAATGGACTGTTTGTGGCTGGTGACCAGGATCGGGGTAAAGGTCTGCCCCTGCGTAAGGTTGGTAATGGTGACTTCATAGGATATCGCGTTGCCCGCCAGGGATGCGGGTGCGCCGATTAGTAGCGTAAAGGCCAGTGCTATTCCGGAAAGGGTTAACGTTGTTGTCGACATGGTATTCCTCCTGCCAGTTGATTGTGATACCGCGGGTACAGAGGCGAATACGCAGCGGGCAGGCGAAAAGTTACAGACGATTAGTGAATTTATTCCGCGGGAGGAGCCCCGACGCCCGCGCGCGGAGGGGCGTTGCGATCAGTGGCTGGTGTCGCGACGGACGAGTGGCATATCAAACCGGCAAGCCGTGGCAGGACCGCCGGGAATTGTTCAGGGGTGACGAAGATCCTGATTCAGCGTGTCGATCAGGCCATTTACGCAACTCCTGCTGATGCTTTTCACAAATGACGTGAACAACTGCGCGGATTCGCTCGCCTCTTCAGGTGCCTTGTAAGGGCCCAACCTGGGGCCTTCGCGGGTTGCGACGTACCAGTGCTCATTGGAGTGAATCACGCGCGGATGGCGCGTACGCGGAACATCCGACTCGCCCTCGCGAAATGGCACCTGCGCCTCTTGCAGCGCGCGTTTGCGGATTCTGTTAAGGTGAATGCTAATGACGTCGACAAAGTTGCCACTGTTGACGCGGCGCGTGAACTGCGCGAATGAGCTGGCCGCCTTTTCGGCGCTGCTACGACACGGGTAGGGGCCTACCTCCTGGCCTTCGCGGGTGCGGTAAAACCAGTGGTCTTCGACGACAAGTATTCGGTTGGAACGGGAAGGGGGCTGGTAGTCTTCGCCTGCGCGGGCGAGCGAAGCGCAATCTGCCACTGTTTCCCTGTTATTATTCTGCATATGCGATTCCGTTGGGCGAAACAAACAAATAGTAGTAAGAACAGATATTTATGGGTTGTAACTGGCAGATTGTAGTAAAACCGATTCGGCGAAATCAAGTGCGAATCGGCGATCCGCGGAACAATGAGCAAATGGCTCACACGACAAGTAGAGGATGCTGACAATGAAGGCGGCCGACTGCGCTTTTTCATAAAGTAACGGGTAGATCGACATGATTGGTTCGATCAAAAATCCAGCGTGCCCCTGTGGGACCGGAAAACTTTTCACGGCCTGCTGTGAGCCTTTTTTAACCGGGCGGATTGTGGCGCGTACTCCGGAGCAACTTATGCGCTCGCGGTACACGGCCTACTGTCAAGGTGGGCAGGGGGCGTACCTGTTGCAGAGCTGGTTTCCCGCAACGGCCCGGGGCCTGACCGCTACGGAACTTTCGGAGCGCACCGTGCAGTGGCAGGGGCTCAACGTGCTGTCCTCGAGCCAGGACGGTGATACGGGCGAGGTTGAATTTATTGCCAGTTTCCGGGACGCCGATGGCAAAGCGGGGCAGTTGCATGAAAAATCGGTATTTCAGCGGGTTGCAGGGCGCTGGTTCTACGTTGGCGGAGAGGTCACGGCGTAGGCCGCCATGGCAGTGCCCGCTGGCCGCAACCAACCATGCTGCCGCCGGCCGAGGCGGGAACGTAGCGATTCACTGGATTGCGCGAGAATCACAATTCGTCGTCCCGCGGGCTTCACGAGCGCGTCTCGACGTAAAAATAACCTGGTTACCGGTTTTTCGATCCGGATTCTGATTCGGGTCAAAATACTGTATCATCTACGTAGTATTCTTGATTGCTCAAGGGTACTGAATTTGACTATTCTGTTGCATTACGTAAATAACCCTCGTTTCCCCTGAATCTAGTCGTACCAAAAGGTTTTATTCATGGATAGTTCAGCATCTTCCAGACTGTTCTCGTCGTTTTACCGTAATCAACCTCAAGGCCCGGTGCGCCGCGCCGGTGAGTACCTGCCGAGAATCCCGGACCGCTCCCGACGGCTGGTTCGAAATCAAGGCCACTGGTTTTTTCGTGCTCGGGAACGTGATCTGGTTGGCCCCTATTACAAACGAGATAACGCAGAAAAGGCGTCGCAAACCTACATGCGCTTTTGCCGAAACCTTAGTCGCGAGAAACTGCAGAGCCTGATTCAACAGCACGTTGAGAATTTGCATTTATTAACAGAGGAGGAGCAAGCCCTGTCGCTGCGCGAGGGGGAAATGGATATTCCTGTAGAGCGCGAATCGCGAATTGTTGCCAAAGACGATCGCTGGTATTTCCAGACCCGGGAAGGTGAGCTCGTTGGGCCCTATGCTACAAGAGACGTGGCGGAAGAAGCGTCGGCAACCTTTCTCCAGTTTGTCCAGAACGTGGACCGGGGCATGATCGGCCAGCTGATCGCGGCCATGAAGTCCGAAACTGAACATAGTTGAGTTCATACCTCCAGGGCAATCGTTACCTGAATCTGATATTCCGGATTACCTGAGCTAGTTAACTCACTGAATAATATATTAAACTGTTGGCTAATCATACCCGGTATCGGGGCGCACCCGGCACCTGGCCGAATCCGGCGTCTCACCACTTTCTCGCTGTCCATTGCAAAGACTCGTTATGATTGACATGCATTTTGCGTGTCAGGATGCTATGTTTCGCTTCGTAATTTATCAATTGGAATTGCACTCGGCTGAGGACGCACGTCTATGAAGTATCTGGTTTCAGCATCGCTATCGATGGTCGCACTAGTCCTGCTCGGTGCTTGCAGTTTCGTAAAAGTCAGCCCGGCTGCGGAAGGGGTTCGCACCGCTACGACTGCAGAGGTGGTCAATTGCAGATCGATGGGCGGTGTCAGTGCCAATGTTCTGAGCAAAGTGGGATTTATCAAGCGCAATGAATACAAGGTGGCAGCTGAACTGGAAGATCTTGCTCGAGACCAGGCCGCCAAGATGGGCGCTAATGTGATCGTGCCTGACTCGGAGATCGAGGATGGCCAACAGAGCTTCCTTGCGTACCGATGCTAAGCGGCATGCCTCAGGCAAGGTGCGGCAGTATTCCGGGAGAGAAATGAATATGGGTGCAGTGGCACAGCAAGCCGGCGTCCGGTGCAGGAGTTTGCTGGCGGGGCTCGCGGTTACCTTGTTCCTGGCGCCGGGTTGCGCCAGGACAGACGATGTCATTACCAGCGCAGGGGCCTCGATTAACATCGAACCGGTCGCTAGCGGCCTTGGCGTACCCTGGGCAATGGCATTTGTCGCGCCGGACCGGATGTTGGTCACCGAGCGCGGCGGCAGGGTATTGTCGTTGGATATCGCAACCGGCGACACGTCGGAAGTAACCGGAATCCCGGCCGTCAAAACAGGCGGGCAGGGTGGATTGCTTGATGTTGCGGTACCACGAGACTATCCGGCCACCGGCTGGGTTTATTTCACCTACGTAAAGGACCAGGATGGCCAGGGGGTAACGGTGGTTGCGCGCGCCAGGCTTTCCGGTGGCCGGTTTACTGATTGGCAGGAGTTACTGGTTACCCGCTCCGCCACGCGCACGGGGCGCCACTTTGGCAGCCGGATCGCATTTGTCGGCGATGATGATCTGTTCTTCGGTGTCGGCGATCGCGGCCATCGCCCCAATGGGGAGGATCTCTCTACCCACGCCGGATCGATATTGCGCATCCATCCCGCGGGGGTGACGAGATCAACCTTATCCGGCCCGGCCTGAACTACGGCTGGCCGGTAATTTCCTATGGCAAGGAATACAGCAGCCCGGCACCGGTAGGTGAAGCCACGGAAAAGGAAGGCATGGAGCAGCCGGTAAAGTACTATTCTCCATCCATTGCTCCAGGCAGTCTGCTGGTCTACCGGGGGGAAGCATTTCCCGCCTGGCAGGGCAGCCTGTTCGCAGGCGCGTTGAAGCTGCTGCACCTGAACCGGGTGATACTGGATGAGAAGGGCAACGCCGTGGGCGAAGAGCGGCTGCTGGAAGATATGGGTGAGCGAATCCGCTCCCTCATTGAAAGTCCCGAGGGCTTCATATATTTCGGAACCGATAGCGGAAAAATTTTTCGCATCGAGCCAGCGGCAGGCGGGGCGAGCAGCCAGAGATAGCGCTTTACGGTGCTCCCCAGGTCATCGCGTACGCAGCGGGTCAATCCCTGTTTCGATTCCAAAGACGTACGCGACGGGATCGCCGATCTCCGCGCCAGGCCGGCTAGGCGTGATGGTCATAACGCCCGCGATAGCGTTGCAACGCGCTGGCTGAGGTCTTCAGGACTCCCGCAGCGCGGCTAACTCCACTCCATACTGTTTGCATGGAAAACTCTCGGTAATTTGCATGACTGGTTGTCCGCCGGCCAGAATGCGGTAGGTGCGATAAATCGCGTCGTCGCCGCGGGTCAAATTGGCATCCGGGTCGTCACCATCGGCGGCGGTCTCCACGCCGAAATCCATGATCTCGCGATAGGTCTCCAAACCGACTTCACGCAGGATCTCGCCGATACCGATCTGGCCATCGAGCAGTTGCCGGGTGAGGTCCGGAGGCAACAGGCCCGTTTTGAGATAGGACGTGGCGAAGGTATAAATCGCATCGCTTTTCATGCCGCGCAGTTGCACGACGCGTTTTAACACCGAATCACCGGCGTTCGCATCGATCAGTCTTTTGGCTTCGCTCAGGACAACTGGCTCCTGCCACAGCACGTCCACCACAATCGGTTCCCAGAAGAAGGCTTCGATATTCTTGGTCACCGTACCATCTGTGACCAGCAATGTGCGCACGAACGGTGGCAGCCGAGCAAGGTTAAGGCTTTCATTGTTGAGGTTTACAAGCACATCACCTTCGACATAACCGCGGCTGGTAAAAAACTGTTTCAAGTTTACGCCTCACCCGGATTTTCGAAACCGCTATCCTAACCCGATTCGTCCACCGCGTGCGAAAACTTTGCTGACGGATATCCGGCGTCACGGATGCAAGAGTCCGACTCACCTGAATCGGGATGCATTCCGGTGGCGCGCGCCGTGCTGCAGGCGTGCGCAATATCTTCCGTAATTATTACTATCATTGTTGCGATTAATATTTACCTATTTAGAGCTTATTCTGGTAAAGTATTGGTATCTATCGGAAATATGGCAGAGTTTGCCCAATTTTTTAAGGAAACTGCAAGCAACAGAGAAGATGATGATGAAATGTTTTCTATGCCAATCCAACGTCGAGTTCGCCTCCGGTACTGGCGAATGCAAGCGCGTAAAATGTTCCAGATGCGGTGAGTACCAGATATCAAAAGCTGCACTCGAGGTGCTGCGCACCAGCCCCGAAATGCATTATCAGGTCGATGTCTCGGCACAACGGTCCTGGCTCAACCAGAAGCGCCGGCTTGCAACAACAACCCCGACTATCGGCTCGCGCGAACTGAAACTCGTCCGCCGCCAGCGGTCTAGTTACAAGGCGAGTTAATCTGACTATTTGCGTATTCCGGACCGGGTTTGCGCGCAACGACCATGCGAGAGTTTTTGGGGCGGAGAACCGCTTCCAATAGCGCAGACGACTCATGTTAAAACCCTGGCCGGGCCTCCGAGCCAGACACCGGTGCTGGAGAACCGGGCCAACCCGCAGTGTCTGCAGCACCGGTTAACTAAATCGCACCCTTGAATCGCGCCGAATAACCCACCAGTTGGCAATCGTGGGCGCGTGCCTGCGCCGTCAACCTGTGTAACAGCGCCTGAAAGGAGTCGTGGGTTACCTCGATCACGTCCCTGGATGCCGCCCATACGTGCCACTTCTTGCGCAACAGTCCGGTTTTGTAAATTTTGACCTCGAGTCCTTCCAGGGTTTTGGACAGGGCGATCGCGTGCGCTTTGTCCTTGCTCTCATAGCTCAGGAAGTACTG
>CAMYKE010000143.1:7425-9208 GCA_947258895.1 uncultured Pseudomonadales bacterium
AATCCGCACCTCAGGATCAGTAACAAGCGGGATGACCGGTATTCACCGTGTTTTACACCCCGGGGGACCTCGCGATGACAGCCTATCGAATGATTAACCCGTGAAAGTCCAGCGAGAAAATCAAACAGCCGCGTAAAATATATGTCGTCAACTGCTACATATCAACGCGCAAAAAATCGACATGTACGGTTTTCAGGCACATCGAAAAAGGGGCGGGGAGGGACGTGCCGGATTTCGTGCTTGAAGGCTTTCACCCTGGGGCCGATTAGGATACAGTTTCCCGCCTGCCGGAGTTCAAAGCAGCGTTCGATGCAAGCAGTTCCGCTATCCGATTCATCACTCTACAGGCGTTTTCATTTTATGTGGTTCAAAAACCTGCGTATTTACCGTTTTACCCAACCGTTTCAGATGACCGCCGAAGCGTTGGCGGAGTTGTTGTCGCAGCAGGCCTTCGTGCCCTGCAACAAGCAGGCCGAGTTCAGCTATGGCTGGGTGCCACCGCTGCTCGACCAGGGCGATGACTATGTTCACGTCGCCAATGGCTGCATCATGGTGTGTGCCAAAAAGCAGGACAAGTTGCTGCCCGCGTCCGTCATCAGGGAAGCTTTGGAGGAGCGCGTCGCAGAGATCGCAGAGCGGGAAGGCCGCACCATCAGCCGCAAGCAGCGCAATGACCTCAAGGAGGAAATCCGCTTCGACCTGCTGCCGCGCGCTTTCGTTCGCTCCAGCCTGCATTTTGCCTACATCGCGCCCAGGCAGGGCTGGCTGGTGGTCAATGCCGCCAGTGACAGGCAGGCGGAGGAGTTTCTGGAGGCGCTGCGCGCTGCCATCGGCAGCCTGCCGGTCCTCCCTCTCGTTGCAAAAAGCAATATTACCCAGACCCTGACCGAGTGGGTCAGGGAATCGCGATCGCCTGCCGGCTTCGAGTTTGGCAGCGAATGCGAGTTGCGGGACCCGCTGGAGAAGACCAGCACTATTCGCTGCAGACACCAGGATCTTGGTAACACCGAGATTATCAACCATGTGCAGGCGGGCATGGAAGTCGCCCGGCTGGCACTGACCTGGAATGGCGGTATTGATTTCATCATCGATGAAAAGCTTAACGTCAAGCGCCTCGCTTTCGCCGACGAGATCCAGGAGCAGGCCGGGGAACTCGACGTCCAGGATGCCGCGGCACAATTTGATATCGAATTCTCGGTGATGACCATCGAACTCGCCGCTTTCATCGATGCACTCGTGACGGCATTCGGTGGAGTGGATACCTCGCGGGATGGAAATTCGGAAGCGATCGTGGCGGAAGCGATCCAGGCCGCCAGCAAACCGGCGCTGGAAGAGGCGTGAGTTTGCAGCGCGACTGCCGCGGCTTCACTCCGCGGCTCGTGGTGAAATGTAACGTTCCGGCGGCCTTACAAAAGGTAAAGCCCTGCAGCAATCGTAGCCGCTCATTTGATGAGCCCGCTAGCCGCGTCGCAAAAGCACTCCTCGCCATGACGAGCAAGGGAATGCAAGCCTGGCATGAGGTTTGTTTTCCTTGTCATTGCGGTGCGCCAGTAATGACAGTCAGGAGCGACGTATAATTGCGGAGCGTTGGTTGCGCGGGCCATCCCCTCAGAACAGCCACCTCCGTAACGCGTCCAGGTTCGCTACCACAATCTGCTGCGCCTCCGGCTTTTGCTGCACCACGTTGGCATCGATCTGCAACTGGCGCAGCGCATAGGTCACCAGCGCCCCGCGGGTGGTGATCTTGAGGCGCTTGCGGGTCATCCCGTAATCGTTCGCGATA
>CAMYKE010000144.1:0-5191 GCA_947258895.1 uncultured Pseudomonadales bacterium
TGCAAGTCCGGCTTGTTTATTTCCTTCGAATATCAGGATGGTGAACTGCTGCGTAACGAATCCACCCCGTTCAGGGTTGGTGATGATATCGTTGTGAACTTCCGGGCCGCTGCGCCCCTCGCACTCAACTACCGTATTATCGCACGAGTTGCTCGCTTGCTCGATGGCGCCATGGGTTTGCAGATCATCCAGGACAACCCGGAAGCCATTCACGCTCTGTACACCCTTGCGCGCAACGGCACCGCCAGTGTCGATCCCGACGCCTCGCAGCCGGTTACCGCCCAGCATCGCAAACTACTGGAATCCTGCCGGGCAATCGTGAACGGATTTTTCCAGTCCGCGAGCAAGCGAATTTTTGACCAGATCGCCGATAATCTGATGTTGAAGGCCAGCAGCGCTTCATCAAACGCCGAGGAAAGCGAGTTTTTCGAGGTCATCAGCCACCTCCGCCAGCAGAAATCCGAGATTAGCGAAGCATTCCATTCAGAAGTCATGCAGCAAGTAGACCACTGGGTCCAGGGCGAAAGCGTGAATCTGCCAAACATTGTGTCCATGGATCAATCTGAAGAAGGAATCACCCTGGTAGAAAAAGACGATTTTGAAGACTGGCTGATCGTGAAGGTCATTATCAGCAAGGCGGAACAGCGTTTGAAGAAAGACCTGTTCGAATTACAGATCAGGATGAGTGAAATCTCGCCCAACACGGTTAATGATCGCAATAACCCCCTGAACCCGACCTTTGTGTGCCATGCTTTTTATCATAACGTCGAGGAACTCGGGTTGGACCATAAGATAATGGTCGTGCTGTTCGACACCTTCGAAGAGCAGGTGGTGGCAAATCTGGAGGATCTCTACGAACGACTCAACGAGCACCTGGCGCAGGCCGGTATTTTGCCGCAGATCGATTATGCCGTAGTTAAGCGGGCTGCAGGTATCGGCGCAGAAACCGCAGCAGATTCCATGCCATCGGAACTCCCCGAGGATGCCGAAAACAGCACCCCTGAACCTGCAGCAGTCCAGCAACCTGCCGGCGAATTACCGCACGACAACGCTGGAATAGCCAGCGACCCGCACACAGTGGTAAATTTCAAACCGCGGTTGCCGGAAGCTTCGCAGCCAACGACGGCCGCACGCGAGCGGGGTGGCGCAACCGAGCTGGCGAATGGCTCCGCATTTGCGCGCTTCAAATCACAGCAACGCATTGCCAAGCAGGCGTTTTCCACTGCCCAGAACCTGATTCAACTGCAAAAACAGCTTGCACCCGCAAGCGGCGAACCGGGGCAAGCTAATAGCAATGCTGCCACTGCGGAAAACGCCGCGGAAGAACTGACAACGCCCTGCTATTACGCCACCACCAACATTGTCGAGGGACTCAATAAACTGCAGGCGACTGTTGCCGACGCAGAAGCGCAAAATGCCAGCCTGCTCGAGCGGGTGCAAACAGTATTGCCCGATAGCGGCGGGCAACTGCGGGAAGACGATATCAACACCATCGATATCACGGAAAACTTCTTCCAGGCAATGACCGGCAACCCCGCGCTACAGGAAACCATCAAACCCGACATAAAGAAACTGGAAGTACCGCTACTGAAAATATTGATGGCGGATATGCAGTTCTTTGAGAACGAACAGCACCCGGCGCGACTGGTGCTGAACCGCCTTGCCAAACTTGGCATGCAAGGTAGCCAGTTAAATCGGGCGACTCAGGAAAACATCAAGCACCTCGTAGAACGGGTCAGCACTGAATTCGACCAGGACACAGCCGTATTCTGCGAAGTCCTGGAAGAACTGGACCAGATTCTGGACAAGCAGCAGGAAGTCGCACATCGTAACACCAGGCGGGTTGTCGAATCCTGTGAGGGTTTGCAAACCATCGAGAAAGCCAAAAACGAGGTGCGGGCGCTCATAGACACCCACTGCGGCGGCAAATGGGTTCCCAAAGTGCTCATGGCACTCCTTGACCAGGGCTGGCGTGAATTACTGGTCTTTACGATGCTTCGCGATGGCAAGGAAAGCGCAATCTACAGAAGCTACGCCAAGATTGTGGCAACCCTGGCGCAGTTCGGCCCCAACACAGAAGACAATACCAAATACGTCGACCAGGCGGCCGGGCTGCTGAAAATTATCGAAACCGGCATCGCAGAGGCGCCTGCCGGAAAATCCCAGCTTGGCAAATTGGTACCCGCACTGCGGCAGCTTTTGGAACCGCAACCCAGCGGCCCTGCCGCAGACTTCACCGAAGTGGACGAAAACCTGTATACGCCGGACGCAGCGTTTTCAAGTATTGACGAGATTTCCACCCAGGACAAAGCCTTTGCACGCTGGATCAAGCGCGCACGACGGCTCAAGATAGGCGACTGGCTGGAATTTAGCGGCAACGAAGAACTTCTGCAAATTCGGCTGGCATGGCTGGCGGAAGATCACCAGAGCTTCGTCTTTGTCAATCACCAGGGCATGAAGGTAATCCAGTTCAAACTGGTCGAAGTCGCGACACATATGCAAGCCGGATCGGCTCGCTACATCAGCGATCCGGACCAGCCGTTCGTGGACCAGAGCCTGGACAAGATGGTCCAGACGATGTACGAGCAGATGAACTATCAGGCGACCCACGATGAGAACACCGGACTCATTAATCGCAAGGAATTTGATCGCGTGCTGGAAGCAGCGCTGGAACAAAGCAAGCACAAGCAGCTCGAGCACGTGATGCTGCACCTGGACCTGGACCAGTTCAAGGTGATCAATAATTCCTGCGGCCACGAGGCCGGCAACAAGATGCTAAGGAAAATCGTCGGCGTAATTAACCAGGTCGTGCCCGAAAATACGACCGTGGCACACCTTGGCGCCGATGAATACGGCTTGTTGCTGAGTGATATCTCCCGCAAGCCCGCCACCAAGCTCGCCAACAAGCTGCGCAATCGAATCCAGCAGTACCGCTTCAAGTGGGAAGGTAAATCCTATGCGGTAGGCGCCAGCATCGGCCTCTTTATAATCGACGAAACGGTCACTGACTTCCGGGACATTATCAATGGCGCCGATTCGGCTCGCCTCTCTGCCAAGGAGGCCGGACGGAACCGGGTGCACGTCTATGAAGCGAATGACAAGGAACGCGCCGACCGCGAAGAAGTCATGAATAAAATCTCGCGCCTCAACGAAGCGCTGGACGAGGAGCGACTGTTGCTGCGGTGCCAGAAAATCGCGCCGGTCGACCCGAGCAAAGGATTACCGCCCCACTACGAAATCCTGCTGTCAATCGAAGACGAACAGGGTATGCAACTGGCACCAGGTGACTTTATTCACGCGGCAGAGAAATACAATCGCATGCAGGAAGTGGATCGCTGGGTGATCCGCAATGTATTCCGCTGGATGTCCGCCAACCGCGCCAAGCTCGATCAAATGGGAGGCTGCACCATCAATCTGTCCGGTCATTCCATGAATGACGAGAGCCTGATGAGCTATATTTTCGAGGAGCTGCTCAGTAATGATATTCCCCGCGACAAAATTTGTTTCGAGATAACCGAAACGGTCGCGGTGACCAATCTCGCCGACGCCGCCGACTTCATCAACGAAATGAAAGCCCTCGGCTTCAAGTTTGCGCTGGATGATTTCGGCACCGGCCTGTCATCGTACAAGTACCTGAAGTCGCTTCCGGTCGACCTGCTCAAGATCGATGGCGCGTTCATCCGCAATATCGCCACGGACGTAGCCGACTACGCAATGGTAAAATCAATCAACGAAATGGCCCACATGATGGGCAAGAAAACCGTTGCCGAGTACGTGGAAAATGACGAGATCCTGGAGAAACTCCGTGAAATCGGCATCGATTACGCGCAGGGATACGGAATCGAAAAGCCATTGTTGCTCAGCAGAGTTGCGGATAAGGCGGCTTGATCCAGGTTCCCTACAAAGCGGTTTAGTCTTCTACCCGATTTATTATATTATGCGCCCTTGGTTTTTGCCGATGGCGCTTTTATATGCTGTTTCTCCCTTATCACCGGTCATTTCTCGCTTCGTTACGCGGGCGCGCCGCGCGCACTGCGCTGGCGGTGCTGGCATGCCTGTTTTGCTACCCCGCGGTCGCCAGGGAAAACCCTGACGACTTATCGACCCTCAACCTGTACTTTGAAAACGACCTGTTTTCGGAGAGCGACCAGAACTATACCAACGGCATCCGTTTATCCTGGGTTAGTCCCGACCTCGGAGACTATGTCAGGGACTCCGCCCTGCCCCAGTGGATTCGCTCGGTAAACAAGCGGTTGCTGTTTTTTCATCCCACGCCGAAGGGCCTGCAGCGCAACGTGGTGGTATCCCTGGGCCAAACCATCTTTACCCCGGAGGACATCGACGCCACCGAGGTGGTGGAAGATGACCGACCCTACGCCGGCTGGCTGTTCAGCAGCTTTGCCTATCACACCAAGACCGACGACCAGTTGGACAGCCTGGAAGTCGATATCGGGGTTGTCGGTCCTGCTGCACTGGGCAAGGAAGCTCAGGACTTTATCCATGATCTCCGCGGTTTCGAGAAATTCAAGGGCTGGGACAATCAGCTGAAAAACGAGTTCGGCCTGATATTCGCCTACCAGCACAGACGCCGTATGCTCGAGTTTACCGCTTCGAACAGTGATTTTGGTTACGATTTCATAGGTCATGCAGGCGCCGCTATCGGCAACGTGAGCACCTACCTGAATATCGGCGGAGAATTTCGAATTGGCTGGCTAATTCCCGCCGACTTTGGCACCTCGGCGGTGCGCACGGGTGGCGATAACAGTTCCCCCGGCGCCCACTGGGACCCGCGCTACCGCAACGATGGCTCCTGGGGGGTGCACTTCTTCGCGTCTTTGGACGGCCGCATCGTGGGACGGGATATTTTTCTGGATGGTAATTCATTCCACGACAGTCATAGCGTCAGGAGAGAACCGGTGGTCGCCGACCTGGCACTTGGTTTTAGTACCGTGTTTGGCGGCGTGAAATTATCCTATGCCCAGGTACTGCGAACCCGGGAGTTCAAAAAACAGCGAGACTCCCATTCCTATGGTTCGCTGTCCATTTCCTACAGCTTCTAATGCAAAACAATTGGCTGCAATGCCAGATTCGCCAGGTTGCCCTCGATGCACAAACCTAACCAACAGCAGCAACAGGCGATTCGCGAGATCGACCGTCCACTGCTGGTGCTTGCCGGAGCGGGCAGCGGCAA
>CAMYKE010000144.1:5197-8139 GCA_947258895.1 uncultured Pseudomonadales bacterium
GCGGGCAGCGGCAAGACATCCGTAATCACGCAGAAGATATCCTATCTCCTGAAAGCCAGGAAGATGGCGCCGCAGCATATTTTCGCGGTGACCTTTACCAACAAGGCGGCAAGGGAAATGAAGCAGCGGGTTGCGCGCGCCGCTGCCGGACAGGCCGGAAAACTTAACGTCAGCACCTTCCATACCCTGGGCCTCGGTATTATTCGTCGCGAACACAAGGCGCTACAGTTAAAGCGCAATTTTTCGCTGTTCGACAGCCATGACAACTCCGCCCTGATTCGCGACCTGATACTGGAGCAGGCACCGGGACAAAAAGAGGCAAAGGATCTGGCCAAACAGATTCAGGGCCAGATTTCAAACTGGAAAAACGCCCTGCTGTCCCCCGACCAGGCGCTGGCAAGCGCCGCCCACGAGGGCGAGCAGCGCAGCGCCCGGATCTATGCCCAATACGAACGACATTTGCGGGCCTACAATGCGCTGGACTTTGACGACCTGATCGCCATGCCCACCCGGCTGTTCAGTGAGCAGCGCCAGATACTCGACCACTGGCAGGATCGGGTTCGCTATCTGCTGGTCGATGAGTACCAGGACACCAATGCCAGTCAATACCAGCTGGTAAAGCAACTCGTCGGAGTTCGCCAGGCATTTACCGTAGTAGGCGACGATGACCAGTCGATCTATTCCTGGCGCGGCGCGGTACCCGAGAATCTCGCCAACCTGCAGCACGATTATCCGCGACTACAGGTCGTGAAGCTGGAGCAGAATTACCGGTCGATGGGCCGCATCCTGCGCTCGGCCAACGAACTGATAGGCCAGAACACCCACCTGTTTGAAAAGAAGCTGTGGAGTAAACTGGGTGAAGGCGATCCTATCCGCGTACTGCAATGTGAGGACGAAAACGCAGAGGCAGAGCGAATTGCCGCCGATATTTCCAACTTGCGGGTAAAATCCGGCGGCCAGTTCAGGGACTATGCTGTCGTCTATCGCGGTAATCACCAGGCGCGCCTGCTGGAACTGCAACTGCAGAAGTTCCAGGTACCCTATAAAGTCAGCGGTGGATCATCGTTTTTTGACAAGCCGGAAATCAAGGACATTGTGGCCTACCTGCGGCTGCTGGCGAACCCGGACGACGACAAGGCCTACCTGCGCACCATCAATACGCCACGCCGCCAGATCGGTCCCGCGACGCTCGAGGCGCTGGGTCAGTACGCTACGCAACGCCGCGCCAGCCTGTTCGCTGCGAGTGGGGAAATCGGTCTGGCGCAGACCCTCAAGCCACAGCAACTCGACAAATTGCTACGCTTTCGCAACTGGTTATTGTCGGTATCCCGGCGCTGCCACCAGCACAGCATCAGCAGCGCCCTCAAGGAAATGCTCGATGAACTCGACTACCATGAGTGGCTGGTTCAAAACTCCAGCAGCCGCCAGATCGCTGACTACCGGATGGATAACGTAGGATTCCTGATGAGCAGTATCGATCGCGACCTGCAAAAGGCGGCCAGCGACAGCGGTGATGAACCCCTGGCAGATGTGCTGTCGCGGATTCTGTTGCAGGATCTGCTGGACCGTCAACAGCAGGACGACGACAACCAGGCGCAACTGATGACCCTGCATGCGGCCAAGGGACTGGAATTTCCGCACGTGTTCATCATGGGGCTGGAGGAAGGGCTGCTGCCGCACCGCAACAGTATTGAAGACGAGGCTATTGAAGAGGAACGGCGCCTGTTCTATGTCGGCATCACCCGGGCCCAGCGCACCCTCACCCTGACCCTGGCCGCGCAACGAACCCTGTACGGCGATACGTCCCCCTGTGAGCCCAGCCGTTTCCTTGCCGAGTTGCCGGACGCAGATCTGGCCTGGGAAGGCCGGGTCGGGGACAAAGCGGATCGCGTGGCACAGCGCGCCCGCGGCAAATCCGCTCTCTCCGACCTGAAGAGCCTGCTCGAGCCCGGTTGCTAGGTTCGCCAGGTTTTGTGTGTACCAGGAATGCCTGGCACGACAGGGCAAATAATTACCGGGCCAGGGAGAACTTTAGCTAATCGAACGCACTCTGTTACATTGGAGCGCAGTGGCGACGCAGCAATCCAGCCGCATGCGCGGTTGTAACGCCGCTACGACGACAGGGGAACGCCATGATTGACGATAGCCGCCCGCAGCTACGGTGGGCTGTGTACGCGTCGCCCCCTGAAAAACACCTTGGTAACGACACGGGAAACGCCCATGAATACCGCACGCAAGCTCTTTCTGTTACTGTTCCTGACCTGCACCGTACCGGCGCTGGCCACCGAAACGACCAGCCAGATCCAGGTATCCGGCCTGGGTAAAATCAATGCCCCGCCGGATATGGCACACGTGGAATTCTCCTTTTCAGAGCGCGCCACCACGGCCGCGCCAGCGCGGGAGAAGGTCGATCAGGATGTCGCCCGGCTGCTCGCGCTGGGCACGAAACTGCAGATCAAGGAAGAAGACATCCAGGCCTCGCGATTGCAGATTCAACCCGAATACGATTACAAGCAGGATCGCCGCCTGATCGGCTACCGGGTCACCCGCGATGTCCGCATCACGCTGCGCGACCTCGATGACTATGCACAGCTGCTGGATGGCAGCGTGAAAATCGGCGTAACGAGCAGCGGCAATCTGCAGCTTGATTTCAGCAATCGCGACCAGCTGGAAAACCAGGCCATGCTGGCGGCATTCGATAAAGCCCGGGAAAAAGCGCAGCTACTCGCCGCCCAGGCCGGAGGAAAGCTGGGCGCGGCGGTCTGGATCAGTGAATCCGGAGGGTTCTCTCCTCCCCCGCCGGTGCCGATGCGGATGATGGCTGCCGAGGCAGCGGACGCCTCCTACCCGACCGGGCATCACGAAATCAGCAAACAGGTAGAGGTGCGCTTCACCGTTATCGCCACCGGCTAGCCGGATTATTGGTTACCCCGCGCTGCTAC
>CAMYKE010000145.1 GCA_947258895.1 uncultured Pseudomonadales bacterium
TAGGTCCCGGCGACGGACTCCGCATATGCTCACCAACCAGCGCCGCACAGCGGCGCATTGGATTTCACGGGAAGCACATGCACCGTCCATACAGCATGGATATACTCTCGGGCACATCATTTAATTTTTGAAGAGGAATGCAGCAATATGTCCATTGAAATGGTCAAGGGTGACACGTCTGAGCGACAGATGACCCGCGCACCGAGAGTCGTGGGCAGCCTTGTCGTCGTGTTGCTCGCACTCGCGGGGTGCATCGGCCCTGAACAGGAACATGCTCATGGCACAACGGCGGGCCTCGATCCGGCCTTGTTCATGGAGGGAGCAGTATTGGCAACCAGTATTGAAGACTGCACCCTCGCCGACGGCACGCGGACCACGTGCCATTCGATCACGATCGCTGGCTATCCCGTAAACCACGATATCGGGCCGTTCTGCCCGCCGACGACGACTGCGGGCGCAGAGGACGGCGGCATTTGGTTCGATGGCAACGCCGTCTACGACGTCGACGGTCCATTTATTCTTGGTTTGGCCACGTTGTACGACGACGACCATTGGATGCTCTACGATGAGGACGGCAAAGTCCACATCACCGACACGCCTGAGGCGTTCGACGCAGCCGCCCGACCGGACGTGGACCCGGAATACCAGAACCATTGTGTCGAAGGTCGCATGGAATGGCTCGAGAACGGCGAGCCCGTTGCTAGTACCGTGCTGATTCCAACGACCCCCGTCGTCGCTGAGAGCGTGATGCGGGCGGGCGGCAACCTTGGCATTACACTCAACGGGGTCGTCATCGCGGCGTCTGCACCAGTTGATGCCATCCTTGGCGCTTACACTATCGCCGCTTTCGACGATTGCGGCGGGCACATCAACCCGTTCGAGGGATACCACTTGCACGGCGCGCGGGGCTGTTCCGAAGCCGGGGCACCAGGACGGGGAGAGACTCCGATCTTCGCCTACGCAATGGATGGGTTCGCCATCCATAGCCCCCTCGAAGGCGGATCGGCGGCCGAGGGGCTTGACGAATGTCAGGGCCACACAACGGAAGCTCTTGGCTACCACTACCACGCGGCCAACGTGGAAGAAAATGGTGTTCTCAGTTGCCTTGCAGGGTTGACAGTCCAAGCGCCCGCTGGCGAGCGCCCACCGGCGGGTGGACTTCCAGGAAGAAGGCCGCCCGGTGGTGGCTAGGCCTCGGTGGTTCTGTGACGGTTCGGGCGTCCCTCGGCGGTCGTTAAGCAGCCGAAGGCATTGGTAATGCGTCGTCCATGGCCTTATCACAGGTCGTCTTGGAATGACGAATGGGAGGTAGTAGCGCAAGCATCGACCTCTAACAACACGCCCTGAGGTGGACCACAAGCCCTGAGGTGGACCACAAGCCAAAAATCACCCGCTAACTGCGTAATCTAGTAACGGTGAACCCTTTGATTTCAAGGCTTCCAGATACCTGGATTCATCGTAGGGCGTTTTCGTTTTCCAGCACTTAAACGCGATACGAATCCACTTAAATGCCAGCGATCGAATGGCCGTATTATGCGATTTGCCTTTTTCCATTTGCTGGTTGTAATACGCTTTGGCCCAAAACGAAAACCTTACCGACTGCCCGGCCCATTCAACAAATGTCTGGCGTAAAAACTTGGGGCAACTGTAGCGCCAGTGTGTCCAGCTTTTTTGCCCGCTACGCTCAATCACAGGTGACACACCGACGTACATTTGAACCTCGGCTGCTGTGTGATAACGATCTCTATTCGTACCAAATGCAACGAGTATACGAGGGGCGAGCTTTGGTCCTGCACCAGGGAAGCTGTCAAAGATAATTGCATCGGATTGTTGTTTGTAACGTTTTTTTATTTCGATATCTAATCGGTCAATCGCTGCCATAATCAGTTTGATTTGAGGGATGAGTACTTCAACCATCATTTTGTTTGGCTCAATCACTGCACGATCATCGGTTAACGCGATGGCCTCCTTAATATCCTTAATTCGGCGTTCATTGACGTCCGGGTAGCGTGAGTTATGGTCATTAAAGAAACCCATCAGCGTCCGCTTCTGTGCCTTCTTCGCGTCTGGCAATGAGGGCCACCTGGCAATGAAATTACAAAAGATAGCGGTATCTTTTTCCTTAAACCAATCAAGTACTTGTGGGTAATAATTTTTCAAGGTTGCGGTGATTTTGTTCGATAGGTTCACCCGCTCCTGGACGAGCTTTCTGCGGTTCTCCACGTGCTGGGCCAGAATACGAATGTCGACGGCTTCAGGCTCAATCTTGCGAAGCTTGCCCATATGGTGTTCAAGTATCTCTGTCTGAATTAACGCGTCGCTGGGATCGTCTTTTGCACCGCTGTGGGTGAAAGCTTCACGGTACTTGGCGACTGTTGATGGGTTAACAGGGAAAATAGTGATGTGCTTGTGTTGGGTTAAGGCATAGATCAACGGGCCCTTTGTTAATTCACAAGCAACTGCAATGCGCATTTTAGGATAGCGCGTTTTCAGATCGTTCGCCCAGTCATGAACGCCTGTTGGTGTGCTGGGGATCACTGCGTATTGATAATTGTTAGTACCAACGGCCAACTCGCAAACATCATGTTTCTTATCGGCCCAATCAATACCGATTAAGGCAGCAAAGTCAGTGGGTTTAGACTCTTTCAACGAACACCTCCTCGGTGTAAAGTGCTTATCGGAACATGCATTGATACTCCGTTTCGCGCAGGTCTTATAGGAGTCGGTGCGACGACAATCCCTGAGTATGCGTTTTGAAACAGAGAGACTACTGCTAGTTCGAATGTCTTGTTATAAACATCGCGTGTTTGTCAAAGGCTTATTCGTAACTAGCGGTAGCATGTTCCACCAAATGAACGAAAAGAGTAATTAGTTAATTAATGGAACGGTCCAACTATAAGTCAAGGCTGTCGGACACTGCGCGCCGTAGCTTGAAGCGTTGGGCGACAATGCCAATGTCTTCATGTCAGGTCAGCGTGCTGGGAAAATTGGCGAACTAGAACTGTGGTCCAGCGAGGTTAAGTTTGAAAAGGATATTTTCAGAATGCTTCACATAGGTCGATTTGGTTGGGTCACAATTGCCGTATTGCTTTTTGTAGGAAATGCTATGGCCGTGGAGGAAGCAAAATACACTGTACTTCGTGAAGAACACCGATTCGAATTACGAATATACGAACCCCATATTCTTGCTGAGACGACAGTAGATGGCGATTTCGAAGGTGCCGGAAACGAAGCATTTGGTCGTCTGTTCAAGTACATTTCTGGCAACAACAAGCAGCAGCAGAAAGTCGCGATGACATCGCCTGTTGGACAGGAGCCAATGAGTCAGAAGATTGAAATGACTTCGCCGGTAGGACAGCAAAAAATGGATGATAATTGGGTTGTCAGCTTCATGATGCCTGCGACATTCACCCTGGAAAGTACGCCAGAGCCAAAAGACCCGAATGTGTATATTCGCGAAGTTCCGGCACGTCACATTGCTGCAGTACGTTATTCGGGTTTTTGGAGCGAAAAAAGCTACCGTCGCCACTTGGAAAAGTTGCTGGGCTGGATAACGAAAAGCGGCCTTCGCGTGGTTGGCGAACCTATTTGGGCAAGATACAACCCGCCTTTCATGCCCTGGTTTCTTCGGCGCAACGAGGTCCTGGTGCCTGTGACGGGTTCAACTCAGAATGAGTGACCTGACAGCAAGGGGTGCGAGACGGTGACGGTATGCGAAGAAATCAGAGCCCTTCTTGCCGGGAGAAAGTTTGCTGTTCTTGCAACGCAGTCGGATGGTCAGCCTCATGCAAGTTTGATTGCATATACTCCTGTGGATGACATAAAGCGCTTGGTATTTGCGACCTATCGCAAGACTCGGAAGTATGAAAGTATGATTAAGGACGGTCGTACTGCGTTACTAATTGGCAGCGGGATTGAGCCATTCGAACAACAACGTGCGGGCCTGATTGTTACCGCACACGGGAATGTTTCCGATGCCCTTGGTGCCTCGCGCCAGTCCATGCTCAAGTCGCACATCCAGCGCCACCCTGAGTACGAGGAATTTTTTTCATCGTCAGAGTGCGCATTGATTGTAATGGAAATATCAAACTATCAACTCGTCACAAGCACCGATGAAGTCCGGTGGTACAGCCTAGATAGCATTTTGTAGGACCACGAATGCGTAGAAGGCCAGGATTGTTGCCGTCCAACAAGTCGTTGCAGCGGACATTTGACCCGCCACCCATTTTTGCTTCCGCAAAAAAGGGCGTCTCCTCAAATGCCGCCGAACTCAGGCGTTAGAAGGCGATGCATTTTTACAGATGCCCGATCTGCAACAATCCCGGCGGTGAGTTTAATTCATTTCCGTCAAAGGAAATATATAAGTGGTATGAAATCAGGCAACATAGAATATCGTGTAGGCACTGTGGAGCGGAAGTAGCACTAGAAAGGGGCTTTCAAAAATGGGGCCTACTAGTCCTTCCTGCTATCGTTATTTCTATATGGGATATAGCATTGGAATATCGAGGAGGCGTTAATCAGCTTCTCTTATATTCCTCTTGGGGGTTAGCTATTTTGGGATTAGGAATGCTATGTTTGAAGAGAAAATTGGTAGTGGTCAAACCGCCTTCTAACAATCGAATGCAGCCGGACGCAGCGAAGCTACGCCGCTGAGGCGAGGCGTAATAGGTAAAAGATGAAATACGGAAGCGGCGCCAAAATTTGTACTGGAGATCAAGTTTCTATTGATACGAAGTACAAAGGTATCGTTGTCGCAAATAATGAAGCAGGCGATTATTCCGATAAGTATCCGAAGGAAGAATGGAGCCGTTTAAAAATTAGGGTTCTAACTGATACCGATTTTGGTGGTGTAGTACATTTTGAACAAGAAGGCCTGTTAGCCGAAGAGGTAACACTTCTAAACCGAGCTTAATTCTACCTATAACAAGTTTATGTGCTACCTGACCGGCCAACGAATCGGGGACGTGATAAACATTAAGCGCAGCGACATTACCAGGGAGGGAATTTATTTTCCCCGGAAAAGACGGGAACCAAGCTGCGAATCAAGATGTCGCCGGCATTAACGAGTATCATCAAACATGCAAAGCAGCTTCACCGGATCGAGGGCGTGTTGCTGTTTCACACACGGACAGGTCGACGACATAGCTATGGAGGGATCAGAGACAACCTCAG
>CAMYKE010000146.1 GCA_947258895.1 uncultured Pseudomonadales bacterium
CTGGATCCTGTCCATCGATGCGGATGAACAACTGACCCCGGCACTGGCCGCAGAAATCAACGACGTATTGAGCGCGCCCCGTGAATATTCCGCGTACAAACTGCCCTGGGCGGTTACCATCTACGGCAAACAGCTTGATTTTGGCAGAAGCGGGCGGGCACCGCTGCGCCTGTTCCGCAGGGAGGGAGCCAGTTTCTCCACTGCCCAGGTTCACGAGGCAATCCTCCTCCCCGACGGCAGCAAAGTCGCTACGCTGGAGGGCCGCCTGTTACACTTCACCCACCGCGATTATGGCCATGCGTTGGAGAAAAACGTAAAGTACTCCTGGCTGAGTTCACAGAAAAAATTCCGGGAAGGCGATACCAACAAGGGATTGGGCTATGCTACCTTTCGTGGCATCCTGACTTTCGTGCATATCTACCTGTTCCGGCTCGGATTCCTGGATGGACGGGTTGGCTTCCTGATGGCGATGATGTACTCGCAAAACAACTTCAATAAATATGCGGGTATCTGGACATTGAAACAACAAAGCTGAGCGGTGCGTCTTCCAAGCCCGCTTCTGCTTCCAATCAAGGCTGCTGTGGCAGCATTCACCCGCAAGCCGGAATGTTTTCGAAAACCGGCTAGCCCGCATCCGTCACCGATTGGCGCGTAAGATGACGAGCCGGTCGGTGTGCAGTTCGCGCGAAAGGCGCGCAATGCATAGCCATAGCTATGCGTAAGTGGGTTTCACGATGAGATGCGCATCGAGCGGCCGGCAAAGCGCGGCAAAGCAAACTGGCAGATTGTAAATAGTTGGTTTGAAGTACATATCACTACTCATAGCTCCATCTCTGATTTGGCGCTGTATCGGTGATGGATGCGGGCTAGCCCACTCTCGGCAGAAGGTACTGCCCGAAATTGGCTTTCTCAAAAAGCTCCAGCGCCTCGGCCGCCGGCACCGCGGGACCAAACAGGAAGCCCTGCATGAGCGTACAGCCCTGCTTGCGCAGGTAATCAAGCTCCTCCTGGACCTCGACGCCCTCGGCGATCAGGTTGAGCTTGAGACCCTCCGCCATCGCAATGATGGCATCGACAATGCACGCATCACCACCGTGCCTGCGAATCTCGTGTACGAAAGAGCGGTCGATCTTCAGGGTATGAATGGGCAGCTTTTGCAGGTAGCTTAGCGAGGAATACCCGGTACCAAAATCGTCGATGGCGATCTTCACGCCCTGCTCCGACAAGTGCACGAGCTTCTGGATGGCATTCTCCATATCCTGCATGATCATATTTTCGGTGATTTCCACCTCTATGTCCTTCCCCGCCACGTCGGCGCGCTCCAGCAGTTCCACCAGTTTGCCTACAAAACCACGCTGTTCCACCTGCAGCGCGGACAAATTGATCGCCATGCGAACATCTGCAAACCCTGCGGCTTTCCATACGCGCAGGGTGCTACAGGCCTCTTCCAGCACCCACTCTCCGATCGGCAGGATCAACCCGGTATCCTCCGCAACATGTACAAATTCGCTGGGTGCAATCAGGCCGATATCAGGATGCTCCCAGCGAATAAGCGCCTCCATGGAGACGATCTTGCCGGTGGAAATATCAACCTGGGGCTGATAATGGAGCACAAACTGGTCGAGCTCCAGGGCCTTGCGCATATCTCGCTCCAGCGACAGGCGTTTTAACGAGACGTCGTTCATTTTACTGGCGAAGAACTGGTAATCGTTCTTGCCGCGGCCCTTGATATAGTACATGGCGATATCGGCATTCTTGACCAGCGTTTCCATGTCCGTGCCATCATGGGGATACATAGACACGCCGATACTCATCGTGACATAGAGTTCGTGTCCTTCGATATAAAAGGGCTCCTTCATCTTGCTCAGAATCTTGCGGGCGATCGCTTCGGCGTCTTCCTGGCCATAAACCTGGGGTAACAACAGCGTAAACTCATCACCCCCGAACCGGGCCAGCGTGTCACCTTCGCGAAGGCACTCCTGCAGCCGGTGGGTTACCGCCTGCAACAACTCGTCACCTGAGATATGTCCGAGCGTATCGTTGACGAGCTTAAAACGATCGAGATCGAGAAACATGACCGCAAGGCGCTGGCTGGACCTTTTCGCCTGGGCAATGGACAGGTTGAGCCGATCCTTGAACAGAGTACGGTTCGGCAAGCGCGTCAATAGATCGTGGTAGGCCTGAAACTGGATCGTACGCTCCGCCTCCTTGCGGTCAGTAATATCCCTCGCCACGCCGTAGGTACCCACGAATTTCTCCTCACCATCGTCGTTGGTGCGGTAGACGCCGGTGGCGTTCAGTTCGATGGGAATCGCGGAGGCCTCGAAATGCCTGCTGCCCCTGTTGCCTTCCTTGCAGGTCAGTCGCAACTCGACGTTGCGCGGCGCCCGGCCTACCGTGCGGCGTTCATTAAAAATATAGCGGGCTCTCTCCACGTCTTCAAAATGCACAATATTTGAGTGATGCGTACCAATGAGCTCTCTTTTTTCGAAACCGAGCAGCGACACGATGCGGTCGTTCACGAAGGTGAAGCGCCCCTTTTCGTCGAGCATATAAACGATGTCGGGCGAGTTGTTAACGAGATAACGGTGCAGTTGCTCTGATTCCGCAAGATGCTCCTGAATCCTGCGGCTCTTGATCGCGAGCGCCCGGTTCTCCAGGGCGTTTTCGACGGTATGCAGCAGTTCATCGGGGGCGTAAGGTTTTTTAATGTAATCGTAGGCGCGGCGACGTAGTACCCGGGACACCGCCTCGAAGGAGCTTTCGCCGCTGACTACGATAACAGTGGTATCCAGTTCACGGCGCTCCACATAGTCCATTACCTGATGACCAGTGAAGCCGGGCATATTGAGGTCCAGCAGCATCAGGTCGATCGTCGCGGAATCGAGTATCGCGAGCGCCTCGCTGCCTCCCTGTGCCGCAACTACATTGTAGCCACTGAGCGACATCAGCTCACGCAGACTATTGAGCATGCGCGCATCATCATCAACCACCAGTATCTTGTATTCAGAAGACTTGCTCATAGCAATCCCATGATCAGCGCGCCCCTGGCCGGAAGCTGCGTAAAACCGGACATTCTATTCCACCACCCGGGGAATTAGTAGTTCAAAGCGCGTTCCTTCTGTCGCGCTGCTGCGGCAACTGATATGGCCGCCCATGCCATCCACGAGATTTTTCACGATGGTCAGGCCAAGCCCGGCATGCGAGCCATCCTTGGTCGTTTCCACCGGGCTGAAAAGTTTAGCCTGCACAGCAATATCAATTCCCGGTCCATTGTCGCGTACCACAATCTCTATGAAATTCTTGCCATTGAAATTTACCAGTGCACGAGTGGCTACTTCAACACGGCCCCCTCCAATTAACGCCTCCGCGGAATTCTTGAGCAGGTTGGTCAAGACCTGCTTGAGGGCACTGCGATCGCAGATAATCGGCAGCATCTGCTCGTCCAGGTCCGCAATGGCTTCAATCTGATTGCAAGCGAACACCGAGGAACGTAACACTTCCAGCAATTCGCTGACAGCGGTATTGATGTCGGTGAGTTCAGCATCGGAGCCGGACCGGGCCTGGTCTGCAATACCCGGCAACTTGACCAGGATGTTGCCTGCTCGCTCGAGCTCTTCGCGAATCAGCTCCAGCTCCGTGCCATAGACTTCCTCCTGCAATTTAGTACCCAGCACATGGACATAATTCTTGATAATGGAGAGCGGGTTACTGACTTCATGAACGATCTCGCGAGCACGGGCATGGTAAAACTCCCGTTCCTCATCGCAGCGCCGCGATTCGGCCTGGCTTTGCTGTCGGGCACTGAGCAGGCGATGGGCAGCTTCATTGGCAAACAGGCCCAACAGGCGCAACTGGCGCTCGCGGGAAGATCCGGCAGCCGAATTGCAGGCGGTCACTAACACACCCAGCCGCTGCTGATCGCCCAACAGCGGCAGGCAAACGAATTCGCGGGTACCGAAGAGTTTCGCGAGTTGCCGGTCCACGACGCTGACGGGGCCGGTGTGGTCAACAGCTCCCGCTACAACCGGCTCTTTGACCCGCAGGCTGCGTGCCACGCTGCAACTGGAGTCGAGGCCAATGCGAAATTCCGCCAGCGACAGCGAACGATCTACTCCGCCTTCGCCGCGCAGCTTTTGCTCTGCCTCATCGAACAGGAAAAAGCCGCTGGCGCGGGTTGAAAACAGGATATTCAGGCCTCGCTGGATCATTGCCAGCACCTCGGCTTCACCCTGGCCCCTGGCCAGTTGCTGACGCACGCCATCGAGCAACGCAATATTGCGCACGCGATCGCCAAGTTCAATTTGCTGCTCTTCGTCACTGGTCGCAGCGGCCTGGTATTTTGCCGGATCCAGTTCCGCTGCATCAATATCAATTCCCATCGAGGCCGCTGCGGCCGCTACGCTGCCACGGGCATCGCTGCAAATGCCCTGAACCACTGAGTGATTGAGATCAAACAACCGTTCTGCTGCCGTTAAGCCGGTGTCATCGATCTCGCCACTAAAGCGGGCCAGCTTGCTGGCGAGGAAGATTATCCTGACCAGCGGGTGCGCATCCTGTACTTCGCCGGAGTCGACGTCCTGGTAGCAGATCGCATCGGCCAGGTACGAATCCAGGCCCCAGCCTTCCACGAGCAAGGCACCCATCTGGTCGCGATTCCCACCGAAGGTTTCGGTTTCCATGTCCAACAGGTGTTGCCGGGACTCGGCACGGGAAATGATCGAGCTGATTTCAGCCGGGTAATTATTCGCAAACACAAGCTCGCCGATATCGTGTATCAATCCGGCAAGGTAGGCTTCATCGCTATACTCGTAGCCGGTCAGGCCGGCCAGCGACTTGGCAATATACGCGCAGCTGAGCGAGCGGCGCCAGAAGCGTTTGAGGCGCCGGCTGCCGGCCGACTCGAAGCGCGAGAAAAATTGTTGCACCGATGCCGTGATAGCAATCGTCTTGATCGCGTCCAGTCCAAGCAGGACCAGGGTCCTTTCAAAAGTAAGGAATTTACCCTGCCCGCCATAATAGGCTGCACTGGCCGCTCCAACGATGCGGGCCGACAACGCCGGGTCACTTTTAAACAGGTCGGAAAGACGATCGAAGGAAACTGCCTCGGCATGCGAAACATCCAGCAACACCACCAGGATG
>CAMYKE010000147.1:0-5128 GCA_947258895.1 uncultured Pseudomonadales bacterium
CCAGATGGTTGTGGTCAAGGATCTCCACGGCAAGGAACGCAAGGGCAAGGTGCTCAGTGTCAAGGGTCACCTGGGCCTGGAACGGGTTGACGTGGCGGAAGCGACGGCCGGTGATATCGTGTGCGTGACCGGGATAGACGGGCTGGGTATTTCCGATACCCTGTGTCACCCGGATTGCGTCGAGGCCTTACCTCCGTTGACGGTGGATGAGCCCACCGTCAGCATGACATTCCAGGTTAATGACTCGCCCTTTGCCGGCCAGGATGGCAAGTATGTTACCTCACGGAATATCAAGGAGCGCCTTCAGCAGGAGCTGATTCACAATGTGGCGCTGCGAGTCCAGCCGGGGGATACCGCCGACAAGTTCAAGGTATCGGGACGCGGTGAGCTACACCTGTCGGTTCTGATTGAAAGTATGCGCCGGGAAGGCTATGAGCTGGGTGTGTCCAGGCCCGAGGTGATCAGGAAGGAAATCGACGGTGTTTTCCATGAACCGTTCGAACACCTGGTTATCGATGTCGAGGATGCTCACCAGGGCGCGATAATGGAAGCCCTGGGGCTGCGCAAGGCCGAGATAACCAACATGGAACCCGACGGCAAGGGTCGCGTCAAGCTGGAATTTATCGTGCCGTCGCGCGGCCTGATCGGGTTTCGTGGCCAGTTCCTGAACCTGACCTCCGGGTCCGGGATTATGACCAGCATCTTCGATCATTATGGCGAGGTGAAGGCGGGCGAAGTGAGTTCCCGCCAAAACGGGGTGTTGATTTCAATGGTCAGGGGCAAGACGGCGGCATTCTCGCTGTTCAACCTGCAGGACCGAGGGCGCCTGTTTTGCGGCCATGCCGAGGACGTGTATGAAGGCCAGATCATTGGCCTGCATTCGCGCGGTAACGACCTCACCGTGAATCCCGTCAAGGGCAAGCAGTTGACCAATATCCGTGCCTCGGGTACCGATGAAGCGTTAACCCTGTCCCAGCCGGTCAGGCATACGCTGGAGCAGGCCCTCGAATTCATTGAAGATGACGAGTTGGTCGAGGTAACCCCGCACAACATTCGCCTGCGCAAGAAGTTGCTGAGCGAAACCGACCGCAAGCGCGCTTCCCGCGGCGCAGCCTAGCCGCTCGTGGAAGCGGAACCGACGACGATCGCGGGCCGCGCGGCCCGCGGTCCGCGGTCCGTAGCCCCTGGCAGTAGTATTCCCGCAGCGCACGGAAACAAGCAGCTCAGCGCTACCAGTCAGCGCTTGAAGCGTTTGTGGTGGTGGTAGGGCAGCACATCCATGATGAGGCCGTCGTTAAGGGTCCGCTGCAGGGCTTGCCACCAGGCGGGATCGAACAGCTCCCGGTGATGCTCCCGGAATATCTTGCGGATCATGGGATTACCCAGCAGGAATGTCGAAAACTCTTCCGGGAATACGTCGTTGGGCGCAACCGAATACCAGGGTTCGGCGGCCATTTCGTCTTCCGGGGTGCGGGGGGGCGGGATATGGCGAAAGTTGCAGTCGGTCAGCGGGCAGATCTCGTCATAATCATAGAAGACCACGCGCTTGTGACGGGTGACGCCGAAATTCTTGTATAGCATGTCGCCCGGGAAAATATTGGCGGCGGCCAGTTCCTTGATTGCCAGCCCGTATCCGTCGATAGCCTGACGGACTTCTTTTTCCGACGCACTTTCGAAGTAAATATTAAGCGGAATCATGCGCCGTTCCACGTAGAGGTGTTTGATCAGGATCTCATCGGTGCTGATTTCCAGCAACGAGGGCGCCGCCTCGAGTAATTCAGCGAGCAACTCATCCGAAAACCGGGCGCGGGGAAACACCAGGTTGGTGTACTCCTGGGTGTCGGCCATGCGTCCGGCCCGGTCGTGGCGGGACACCAGCAGGTATTTGTCCTTTACCGACTGCTTGGTGGTTTCCTTCGGCGGAATGAAGCGATCGCGAATGACCTTGAATACGCGTTCATCGGAGGGTAGCGTAAACACGCACATCACCATGCCCTTGATGCCGGGCGCGATCACGAACTGGTCATCGCTATTGGCCAGGTGCGCCTGGAATTCGCGATAAAACTCGGTTTTGCCATGGCGCGTAAAACCGATGGAGTTATAAAGCTCGGAATAGGGCTTCCAGGGAATCAGCCGTTTCAGGAAGCGGGCGATCTCGGAAGGTACCGGCGCTTCTACCTTGAAGTAGGCGCGGGTGTAGCTGAACAGTATGCTGAGATCGTCCGGATCAAAGATCAGCGTGTCGACATACAGGCCTCCACTTTCATTGTGGAACACTGCGATAACAAAGGGCACTTCACTGGTGGCGCTGGTCACCTTGCCGATCAAATAGGCGGCCTTGCTGCGATAGAATACCGATTTGTGGATGCTGGTAAACGTGTTAAGGTCGCGAATAATGGTCGCCGGCAATCCCCGCAGAATGGCGTTCCGCATATTGGCGACGTCGCGGGCGCTATCCTCCCAGGGTAGACCAAGGTCATAATCGGCCATGATCCGGTTCAGCATCTCTACCAGGTCGCCGGCAGAGTGGTAGTCATTGAAGATAGCCTCGTGCGGGTAGTCGGAACGAGGAAACCGGTCCTTGTCGGGCAACACGAACATCGCCGCGTTGTCGATTTGCCGATGCTCGAAGTATTTGCAGTAAATGGAGTTGAAAAAGGTTTCTGCGATCTCGATATTGCTCAGCCCCTCGATAAGGCGGGCATAGTGCGGTTTCGCCTCCTGCCAGAATAAAATATCATGCAACCGGTCGCCTGCAATCGCATCGAGCTGCTCCCTGAGCGCGAGGATGCGGGCCGGGTACAGGTCGATGCGATCCTTGCCACGTTGCTGGCAGGCAATCCAGTCGGCATTAATAAACCGCTGGCGAGCGCCTCGGGTAATCTCCTGAAATGCCTCGAAATAGGAATTGAAGCCCGCCAGGATGGTCGCCGCAATTGTTGCTTCAAGAGATTGTTTCATGACGCTGGTAGCGTGTGCTCACTGGATCAACAGGACTCATGGTACCTCAAAACGAATCCAATTCCGCCCCGTGGCGGCCGAATTCGCGAACCCGTTTACCGATCAATGCCGCCCGGTTTTGGATGCCGGGCCGCGGCGAGCGCTGTACCTCAGTCCAACTCATGCGCGTGGACCCCTAGACAGGCACTGACCAGCGACATTTGCGTCGCCACCGTACTGAACTATCCGGGTGAAATAGGATATCATATGCGCATTCTCGCACTATAGGGGAGGCTGCATGCTAACGCTCTATCCGGAAGTGAAGCCCTATAACAAGTTCCGCATGCAGGTTTCTCCGTTGCATGAGATCTACGTCGAGGAATGCGGTAATTCCGGGGGTATCCCGGTGCTGGTTGTACATGGCGGTCCGGGTGCCGGCTGCGATGCGGCCATGCGCCGTTTCTTCGATACCATGCAGTACCGGATCGTGTTATTCGACCAGCGCGGAGCCGGGCGCTCCACTCCCCATGCCGAACTCCGGGAAAATACCACCCGGCACCTGATAGCTGACATGGAAGCGATTCGTGAGCAGCTGGGGATCCCAAAGTGGTTGCTGTTTGGTGGTTCCTGGGGTTCATCGCTCAGCCTCGCCTATGCCCAGATGCATCCCGAAAATGTGCTCGGCTTGATCCTGCGCGGGATCTTTTTGTGCCGGGAGCAGGACCTGAACTGGTTTTACCAGGACGGCGCGAGTCATGTTTTCCCCGATTACTGGGAAGATTTTGTCCAGCTGATCCCGCAGGAGGAACGCGATAACCTGTTGGCGGCTTTTCACAAGCGCCTGACGGGTGACGATGACCTGCTGCGGATGGCAGTAGCCAAGGCCTGGTCGGTATGGGAGGCGCGTTGCGCGACGCTCAAGCCCAATCACGATATTGTCGAACACTTTACCGACCCCCATGTCGCCATCGCGCTGGCCTGTATCGAGGCGCACTATTTTGTTAACCAGGTATTTATGCAGCCTAACCAGCTATTAGAGGAGGCGGCTCGGCTCGAGGGCATCCCGGGCATCATCGTGCACGGGCGCTATGATATGGTGTGCCCGCTGGATAATGCGCTCGACCTGTATCGGCTGTGGCCGGACTCACAACTGCAAATCGTCCGTGAGGCGGGCCATGCTGCGCTGGAGCCGGGTATTGTCGATGCCCTGGTACGCGCGACCCGGGAGATGGCGCAACGCTTTGAGGATCTCATCACGTAGTAATAGCGATCATTTCCACCTTTCAACGAGCCAGGAGCCTGTCGGACTTGGGATGCGCGCATTAATCCAGCGGGTCAGTGAAGCCCGGGTGCAAGTAGATGGCCGGTGCGTCGGTGAAATCGGCACGGGTCTGCTGCTATTTCTGGCCGTGCAGAAAAACGATACGACCACCGTGGCGGAGCGGTTGCTGCAGAAAGTTACCAACTACCGGGTATTTCCCGATGTGCGCGGCAAGATGAACCTCAACGTGCAACAGGCGGGCGGCGGGCTGCTGGTGGTGAGCCAGTTTACCCTGGCGGCGGATACTCGAAAGGGGCTGCGCCCCGGCTTTTCAAATGCGGCAGATCCGCTCGTCGCAGAGCAACTTTACGATTATTTTTTGACCCGGGCGAATGACCTGGCGCTGCCCGTGGCAAGCGGAATCTTTGCCGCGGACATGCAGGTGCATCTGGTCAACGACGGTCCCGTTACGTTCCTGCTGGAGGTTCATGGCAGCGGTAGTAATACCCTGGTGATGAACCCAGGTTAACCCCCGGCCGCGTTTTTACCTTTCCGGGCCATACGCGAAAAAAAGACCCCGACCTCGAACAGCAGCCACATGGGAAACGCGAGTAACGTCTGCGAAATAACATCAGGCGGTGTCAATAGCATCCCGAACACGAAACAGCCGACAATAATATAGGGCCGTTTCGCGACCAGGCTTTCAATCGAGATGATTCCCGAGGCCACCAGCAGGAAAGTCGCGATAGGAATCTCAAAGGCAATTCCAAAGGCGAAAAACAGCTTCAGTACGAAATCCAGATATTTGTTGATATCGGTCATCACACTGACGTCCTCCGGCCCAACGGTGGTAAAGAAGCCGAATACCAGCGGAAATACCACATAATAGGCGAACGCCATGCCGACATAGAACAGCACGATGCTCGA
>CAMYKE010000147.1:5237-8671 GCA_947258895.1 uncultured Pseudomonadales bacterium
GGCATACAAAGATGATCAGTACCGACACCACCGCGTGCAGGATTCGATTGCGTAACTCGATAAGATGGCTAACCAACGGTTGCTTGTCGTCAGCCAGATTTGAATCGGTTGGCTGTGTCACTGCGGCTTCGGGGTCTCGGTAGCGGGGTGGGGCGGTGGCGCCTCGCCGGGCGCGGTTACTCCATTCATTGCGGGCTCGCTACCCACCGGGGGCTTCTTTGCCGGCGGGGGCTTTTTATCCGCCGGGGGCTCGTTATCCGCTGAAGGCTCTTTGTCCACTGAAGGCTTTTTAACCGGTGGGGGCTCGTTATCCGCTGAGGGCTTTTTATTCGCTGAGGGCTCCTTGTCCGCTGAAGGCTTTTTATCCGCTGAAGGCTCTTTGTCCGCTGAAGGCTTTTTATTCGCTGAAGGCTCTTTGTCCGCTGAAGGCTTTTTATCCGCTGAAGGCTCCTTGTCCGCTGAAGGCTCTATACCCGCCGCGGCCTCCTGCGCCCCGGTCGCTGGCTCCGCGAGGGGGGTCATCGCGGCGGATTTGTTGGCGCTATCGTCCCATTTGATGCTCTCGTCGAGTTGTTCCCGGGTCTGCTTGAGTTCTTCGAGGAGTGCTTCGTTGTATAGCTCGCGACGAATTTCGTCGGCGCCGATCTCGCGCTCGAGGTCGCGACGCAGGTTGGAATAGGTGCGTTTGGCCCGGCCGAGGAACTTGGCCGCGGTGCGAGCGGCCTCCGGTAATCTCTCGGGCCCGATCACCACGAGACCGACGAGTGCGATTATGATGAGCTCGGCAAAGCCAATATCAAACATCAGCTAACCTGCATATCGGGAGAAAGGGCCATTTTTACCTGGCGAGGTATCGAAGGTCGCGGCGAAGCTGTGGTGGATTACCCCTTGTCCCGGGTTTCCGGGTCCGCAACTTTTTCCGTCTTACTGTTGATCACATCGTCTTTCTTTTCTTCCAGTGCCGCGGAATCGTCCTTGTCATCCTCGGTATGCATGGCGCTGCGGAATCCCTTCACGGCGTTTCCCAGATCGCTGCCAAACGAGCGTAATCGTTTGGTGCCAAAAAGTAAGATTACGATCGCCAGTACGATCAATAATTGCCAAATGCTAATTCCGCCAAAACCCATTCAATTACCCTCAAATTATGTTGGTCGTATTCGTTTACGATTTGCTGCGCGCGGCTTTTTCAACGTGTCCGGATACCGCAAAGCGCCGTTCCAGTTCCTTGACAACGCTGGCGGGGGACTCGCCCAGGTGCGCGAGCATGACCAGTGAATGGAACCACAGGTCGGCGGTTTCGCTTACCAGTGCCTCGGTGCCCAGGCCCGCCGCAGCGTCCTTGGCCGCGAGGATAGTTTCCGTCGCTTCTTCGCCGACCTTCTCGAGAATCTTGTTGATACCCTTGGCGTAGAGGCTGGCCACGTAGGAATCATCCGCTGTTGCTTGCTTGCGTTGTTCCAGGATTTCGCCGAGCTCGGTAAGAATATCTGTCATGGGTTACGCCTTATCGCCGTAGATGCGCGCGGGATCCTTGAGTACCGGCTCGACTGCTCGCCATTGCTGGTTATCAAGTGTAGTGTAAAAACAGCTTTCGCGCCCGGTGTGGCAGGCAATCCCGCCCAATTGCTCCACCGCCAGCAGCACCGCGTCCTGATCACAATCGATGCGCAGCTCGTGCAGTTTCTGTACGTGACCGGATTCTTCTCCTTTACGCCACAATTTTTGCCGGGAGCGCGACCAATAGATCGCCCGCCGCTCCGCCAAAGTCGCCTGTAGCGCGTCACGGTTCATCCAGGCGAGCATGAGCACCCGCCCGGTTTCGTAGTCCTGGGCTATGGCGGGCACGAGGCCCTCGGCCGACCATTTGACCTGGTCCAGCCACTTTGGGGAAGCGTCGGTGGGCATAGTATGTATCTGCGAATCGGGCTAGTGATTAAAGGATACTCCATTCAACGTCCCAGCAGCAATACGACTCCAATAATGCCCAGCGCCCAACTGGTAGCGGGTACCGTGCTCGCCAGAGCACCCACGTCCGCCGCCAGCGCAATCGCAACCACGATCGCGGCCGTACCGAACCAAAAACGGCCGCGGCGCTGATTGCTCTGTGCGAGTTGTTTTTCCAACAGCTGCAGTGTTTCCTGCTGCTGCTCGCTGTAGCTGCGAAGATGGCGAAACTGTTGCACCACATCCAGCGCCACCTGCGGTAGATCGATGGATTGCTCGAGCCAGTCCGGGGCCTGTTCGCGGACGGCCTTGAGGATACCCGGCGGCCCGGTACGTTCTTTCATCCAGGCTTCCATAAAGGGCTTGGCGGTGTTCCATAAATCCAGGTCCGGATAGATCTGGCGGCCCAGGCCCTCAATATTCAGCAGGGTTTTTTGTAGCAGGACCAGTTGCGGCTGGATTTCCATGTTGAACTGGCGCGCGGTCTGGAATAACCGGAGCAGGATCTGGCCGAAGGAGATATCTTTCAGGGGCTTCTCGAACACCGGTTCGCAAACGCTGCGTATTGCGGTTTCGAATTCATTGACGGGGGTGTTTTCGGGGACCCAGCCGGAATCGATGTGCAACTGCGCGACATGGCGATAGTTGCGTTTGAAAAAAGCCAGCAGCATGCGTGCCAGGTAGATCTTGTCCTCGCTGGTCAGGCTGCCAACGATGGCGCAGTCGATCGCGATATAATGCGGCTCGGCCGGATTTTCAGTCGCCACAAAGATGTTGCCGGGATGCATGTCAGCGTGGAAAAAACTGTCGCGAAACACCTGGGTAAAGAAGACTTCTACACCGCGTTCGGCGAGCTTCTGCATGTCGGTGCCCTGGCGCTTGAGGGCGGCAATATCGGCGACTGGAATGCCATGGATTTGCTCCATGACGAGTACGTTTTGGCGGGTATAGTCCCAGTATACCTGGGGAATATATAGTATTTCCGAATCCTGGAAGTTACGGCGCAATTGCGAGGTGTTGCCGGCTTCGATCAACAGGTCGAGTTCATTGAAAATGGTGCGCTGGTAATCCGAGACGACCTCGACCGGCCGCATGCGTCGTCCGTCTGCTGAATATTTCTGGACCAGCCGCGCCAGCAAAAACAGGAGGCCAATATCCTGGGCGATAATCGCGTGAATGCCGGGCCGGATAACCTTGACCACCACCTGCTCGCCGCTCTGCAGGGTTGCAGTGTGTACCTGAGCAACGGATGCCGAGGCCAGCGGTTTTGGATCGAAGCGTGCAAACAACTGTCCCACCGGCTGCTCGAGTGCCTGCTCGATGATGGCGATCGCTACGCCGCTATCGAAGGGCGGAACCTGATCCTGCAATTTTTTCAGTTCGTCCGCGATGTCGCCGGGCAGCAGGTCACGGCGGGTGGACAGCATCTGCCCGAACTTGATAAATATCGGGCCAAGTTCCTCCATGGCAAGCCGCAGACGTTCCCGGAT
>CAMYKE010000148.1 GCA_947258895.1 uncultured Pseudomonadales bacterium
AGACCCCGGCCGCGGATGTCGGTTTCCGGCTTGTTCCTGCTCGGTTACGGGCTGGCCAGGTTTAGCGTGGAGTTCTTTCGCCAGCCGGATGCACACCTGGGCTATATCGCGCTTGGCTGGCTTACCATGGGGCAGTTGTTGACTCTGCCAATGATTCTGGTCGGGGTGCTGTTTATTCTTTGGGGTTATCGGCGGTTCCCGGCTGTCAATGGAGTTCACTAGGCGATGCAACAATACCTCGACTTAATGCGTGACGTGCTGGAAAACGGCACGAGTAAGGAAGATCGCACAGGCACCGGTACGCGCTCGGTATTCGGCCGCCAGCTGCGCTTCGACCTGGCGGATGGCTTTCCGCTGGTGACCACCAAAAAGTGCCACCTGCGGTCGATTATCTATGAACTGCTCTGGTTCCTGCGCGGGGATACCAACATCGGCTACCTAAAGGAAAACGGCGTTTCGATCTGGGACGAGTGGGCCGATGAGGAGGGCAACCTGGGGCCTGTTTATGGCGAGCAATGGCGCGCCTGGCGTACCCCTGACGGCGGCACGGTTGACCAGATCAGCAACGTGGTTAGCCAATTGCGGACGAACCCGGATAGCCGGCGCATGATGGTGGTCGCCTATAATCCGGCGGTGGTGGACGAAATGGCGCTGCCGCCCTGCCATTCGCTGTTCCAGTTTTATGTCGCTGGCGGTCGCTTGTCCTGCCAGTTGTACCAGCGGTCGGCAGATTTGTTCCTGGGAGTGCCCTTCAATATCGCATCCTACGCCCTGCTGACCCATATGCTGGCGCAGCAGGTTGGCCTGGAGCCGGGCGATTTCGTACATACCTTTGGTGACTGCCATCTGTATAACAATCACATCACTGATGACATCGTGTATGCACAATTGCAGCGCACTCCACGACCGCTGCCACGGCTCAATATCAAGCGCAAGCCGCAATCCCTGTTCGACTACCGGTTCGAGGATTTTGAAGTGCTGGGCTATGATCCCTGGCCCGCAATCAGGGCCCCTGTAGCGGTGTAGGATAATACGTTATACTAGCAGCCATATTCAGCACAGCATCTCAAAGGGGGGTACATGGCAAAAGTTCCAGCAGCGCAGGACCGGAGATCCGGTCAGCGCATCCGAGCCGTACACCTTAGCGCGAAACTGCGTTGCAGGGGCGTCATGTGTCGTCTGTTACGTCGTCGGGAGGCGGCCGTACGCGACTTCAGTCGCCAGGGTATCGCGTTGTGTAGCGACAGCCGGTTTCGCGCCGGCGACAGGATAGAATTGCAACTGCAGAGTACAGCCGAGCATATTTCCGGAATTCGCGGGACCGTGCGCCATGTAATCAGGGATCGCGGTGAATATAACCTGGGTATCGAATTCGACGCGGGCGCGGGGACCAAAGGCAAACACGGCTCCGTTTCCAACATTCTGGATTGCATGGAACAGGTAGTAGAGCATCAATTGGCCTAGGCGCCCCGGCTACCGATGACTTCCCGGTGGGAGCGGTCCGCACTGCTTGGCGGGATAGTGCTGGCACTCGCGATATCCCTTATCCGGCCCTTTGACCTGCTGACCTGGTTTCTGGAGACCGCGCCTGTTCTTATCGGTCTGCCGATCCTGATGGTTACCTTTAAACACTTCCCGCTAACCCCGTTGGCCTATCGGTTGCTGTTCCTGCACGCACTGATCCTTATTCTCGGCGCCCATTACACCTATGCCAGGGTGCCCGTGGGGTTTTGGTTGCAGGATCTTCTTGACCTGTCGCGCAACCATTATGACCGGCTGGGTCACGTTGCGCAGGGATTCGTGCCGGCAATAGTGGCGCGGGAACTGTTGCTGCGGCTGAAGGTCGTCGCGCGAGGTGGCTGGCTGACGCTGATCCTGATTTGTATTTGCCTGGCGATCAGTGCTTTTTATGAACTCATTGAGTGGTGGGTTGCGCTGGCCGCGGGACAGGCATCAATGGAGTTTTTGGGCACGCAGGGTGATCAGTGGGATACCCAGTGGGATATGTTTCTCGCCCTCTGCGGCGCCTCGTTGGCATTGCTATTCCTCGCCAGGCGCCATGACGACGCGCTGGCGCGGCTGCCTCGCCAGGCCTGAATGCACAAAGCCAAGGATAGTCAGGCTTCCGCTAACTACCAGCTGAAGCGCGCGCTGGGTTTGCCCCTGATTACCCTCTATGGTGTCGGTTCCATTATTGGTGCCGGGATCTACGTGTTAATCGGCAAGGTCGCTGCCCAAAGTGGGGTATATATGCCGGTTGCGTTCCTTGTGGCCGCTCTGGTGGTGACCTTCACTGCGCTGTCCTACGCCGAACTGGCCAGTCATTTTCCGAGAAGCGCCGGCGAATCCGTCTATGTCGACCAGGCATTTGCCCGCGCCTGGTTGACGCTCGGTACCGGCATTGCGGTGGTGCTGATTGGCGCGGTGTCAGCCGCCACGATCAGCCGGGGCTCGGTGGGCTACCTGCAGGTATTGGTGGACTGGCCAGCACTGCTGCTGATAACCCTGTTTGTCGGGATGATCACCTTCATTGCCTGTCGCGGAGTGCTCGAATCGGTCGGGATCGCGGCGCTGATTACGCTTATCGAGGTTGCCGGCATCATCGCCATGCTGCTTGTCACCCGGGACGCCTGGCTGCGCAGCGACGTGGTATGGAGCCATTATTCACCCGGGTTGTCGCGGGAACACTGGATGGCGGTGTCCGCGGGAGCGTTCCTGGCTTTCTATGCCTATATCGGGTTCGAGGATATGGTGAACATGGCGGAGGAGGTAAAGCGTCCGGAGATCAACATGCCACGCTCAATCGTGCTCGCATTGATCGTCACTACCGTGCTCTACGGGCTGGTCGCGTGGGCGGCTATCAATGCACTACCGCCAGTGGAACTGGCGGCTTCTGATGCTCCCTTCGCGAGCCTGGTGGCCGGATCGGATCACGTGCCGGTATGGGCAATCACCGTGGTTAGCCTGGTGGCGGTCACCAACGGCGCGCTTATCCAGATCATCATGGGTGCGCGGGTGCTCTACGGGTTGGCCGGCAAGCAGCTGTTGCCCGCCTGGTTGTACCGCGTGCACCCGCAGCGGAGGATTCCGGTCAATGCCACGCTATTGATCGGCGCTGTGGTGCTGGTGCTGGCGTTGCTGTTGCCACTGGAGATGTTGGCGAGGATCACCAGTGCCATTACCCTGCTGGTATTTGCGATGGTTAACCTGTCCCTGATCGTGCTGAAGCGCAGAGGGCAGCTTGCGACTTCCCCTGCGCTGGAAGTTACGAAAACAGCCTCGTCCGGGCGAGGCGGTAGCAAGGTTAATTTTCCCCTGGCAGTGCCCGTATTGGGATTGCTGCTCAGCTTGCTTTTTGTGCTGGTACAATTTTTGTAACTTTGGCGCAGTCTGTACCAGCGGTTTCCGGTAGCATGAGATTTCTTACCCAGCGGGGAACACAAACGTGAAACTGTCACTGATCGTGGCGTTGGCGAAAAATCGCGTCATTGGGGTGAACAACGCATTGCCCTGGTATCTGCCAAACGACCTGAAATACTTCAAGGCCGTTACCATGGGCAAGCCGATTATCATGGGGCGCAAGACCTATGAGTCGATCGGCAGGCCACTTCCTGGCCGAACCAATATCATTATCAGCCGGGATCCGGCATATGGCGCCCCGGGCTGCAACAGCGTGCCGTCGCTGGAGGCTGCGATCGCGCTGGCCGAGAGTATCGCCCTGATCGATGGCCAGGACGAGGCGGTGGTAATCGGTGGCGAGCAGATCTATCGGCTGGCATTGCCGCTGGCGGATCTCCTGTACCTGACCCGGGTAGCGACCGAGGTAGAGGGCGATGCGTATTTCCCGGAAATAGACGAGCGCGCATGGCGCCAGGTCGCCCGGGAAGATCATTCGGCGCGGCCGCCAAACCCGTACGATTACAGCTTTGTGGTTCTGGAGCGAGCGGCGTCAGGCAATTAATACCGCTGGCATGCATTGCAACCGTGCGCTGGCAGGGGCCGGATTGCACGAACCGGCTATGGGCTTTGGCGCGGGCTCGATTTATACTATTCCTGATGGGCTTTATGGTTACGGACGTCAGACGCCCATTTCCGGCCGTCCGGTCCGTCCCCTCGCCGCTATTTGGGTGCCGTCAAACGAGTTGATGATGCAGCGACTAGAGTTAAACATAAAGCAGCGATTGATCCTGATCTGCCTCACGGTGGCGACGGTAACGCTGTTGCTGGCTTCGGTCGTCTTTATCACTAACCAGATCATGAGTTTTCGGGAGTCGCAGATTAGCCAGTTGGTCTCGGCCGGGCAAGCTGTCGAAGTCAACGTGCGCGCGGCACTGGTGTTTCGTGACCGGGAGGCGGCAGCGCAGAGCCTCGAAAATCTCAGCGTGCTCGATCACCTCAGGCACGCCTCGATTCTGGATAGCAACGGCACCCTGATGGCCGAGTACAGCGCGGGCGAAGCGCTTACCGCGGAGCAGCGCGCGGGGTTGAGTGCCCAGGAATTGCGGGTAAGCGAGGCCGAACAGGGTCCGCTTACCGATGCCGGCTATTCATTCTGGTCGGGCTACCTGAAAGTTCGCCTGCCAATCAGGCTGGATGACACCCTGATTGGCACACTGGAACTCTATTCCGATACCTCGCCGCTGAAAAAGCAAACCGAATGGACCATTGTGGTCTCTGGCCTGGTGCTGCTGGGCGCGCTGCTATTCGCGTATTTCCTGTCGGTTCGCTTGCAGCGTACGGTGTCCGCACCGCTGGCGCACCTGCTTGCCTCCATGAAAACGGTATCCAGGGACCATCGTTACGAAACCGCGGTGCCGAATGATCGCAGTGATGAGATTGGTGATCTCATCGATGCCTTCAACGAAATGTTGCGCGAAGTCGACAAGCGGGACAAGGCACTGGAGCGCAGTAACATCGAACTTGAGCAAAAGGTAAAGCAACGCACGGCAGAAATCCGGGCATCCAACCGGGCGCTCGAGGTAATCGCGAAGCGCCACAAGAAAGCCAAGGAAGAGGCGGAGCGGGCAAGTCAGGCCAAGGGAGATTTCCTGGCCACCATGACTCACGAATTACGAACCCCGATGAACGGGGTGCTGGGAATGTTGCGTTTGCTGCGGGACACGACG
>CAMYKE010000149.1 GCA_947258895.1 uncultured Pseudomonadales bacterium
ACCGAGCCTAGGCAGGCTTCCAGCCAGTCAGCGGGTAGCGGGGCTCGGTGGGACTGAATGACAAGTGTGTTTGACATAGGGGGCGCCAGCGTAAACCAAATTGCAGGTTGCTGCACCAACAGTTTATATCCACCGCCGTTTAGTGCGGCGTGGGCAATAAATCGCTGTATAGTCGATCCAGTGAATAAAGGATGAATCGCTTTTGGCCAATCGCCTGTTACAAAAAGCCGTAGTGCTCGGTTTGACTGTCCTGCTGCACGCGTGCGGTGGTGGCGGCAGTGGCGGGGACGGCACTACAACAACTCTGCCGCCCGTCGATCCCCCAATAGTTTCTCCCGCGCCCACATCCGCGGAGATCAACAGCGCCTCCCGCCTCGCGGCGCGGGCAACCTTTGGCCTGCCGTTTGTGGAGATTGAGCAAGTGGCGGAGCAGGGGCCCGCGGCATGGCTGGAGGCGCAATTCTTGCTACCCGTGGGTTCTCACCAGGCGATCGTCACCGAGCTGCTCGCGCGCAATGAGGCTGGCGAGTTCATTTCGATCGAAGAGGAATTCGAAGCATTCGAGTTCATCGCCCGGCGCCTGGCCTGGTGGCAGCAAACCATCAATGGCGCAGATCCATTGCGGCAGCGGGTTGCCTACAGCCTGAGCCAGATATTCGTGGTGTCGGATACCGTCGATCAGCTCATCATCAATCCGTATGCGTCGAGTAATTACTACGATACCCTGTTGGCCCATGCGTTCGGTAACTATCGCGACCTGTTGCGCGCGGTGGCGCTGCATCCGGCGATGGGCATTTACCTCAGTCACGTCCGGGAGTTTGCCAAAATCTTCACCGGGTTGTCCTTCGCTGGTCCGAGGGCTTTCTTTGGCAACCCGGTGGCGACGTTTCGCCTCCCCATGCGCATGTTCGACGCCGAGCATGAGCCGGGCGAAAAATATCTGTTGAATGGCCTGATCGTGCCGGCGGACCAGACCGGCATGATGGATATCGAGAGCGCCATCGACAACCTGTTCAACCATCCCAATGTCGGCCCCTTCATTGGCAAGCAATTGATTCAGCGGCTGGTCGCGTCGAATCCCTCTTCGGACTACGTGGAGCGGGTTGCCCGGGCGTTCAATGGCAGCGACAGCGGCGTACGCGGCGACATGAAGGCGGTGCTGCGGGCCATACTGCTCGATCCGGAAGCCATCGCGCCAGTCAGTGATTCCGGCACCTTCGGCAAGTTGCGCGAACCGTTGTTGCGCTACACGGCGTTACTGCGCCAGTTCAATGTCACCAGCCCGGACGGCTTCTTCGCCAATTACGGTTATCTCGTGCAGACCATGCTGCGCCAGCACCCGCTATCGGCACCGAGCGTATTCAACTTCTTCCTGCCCACGCATACGCCCCCGGGGGAACTCGCCGAGGCCGGGCTGGCAGCACCGGAATTCCAGATTACCACCAGCGGCACGATTGCCGCGGTCAGCAACCTCGCCGATATCGTGGTGTTGGCCGAACAGGCCAACGATTTTGCGCAGCCGCCATTCACGCGGGCGCAGTTGCAACTGGACGACTACCGGGCGCTCGCCGCGAACGTAGATGATTTGCTCGATCGCCTCGATACATTGATGACCTACGGCACCCTGGCAGAGGAAAATCGCGGGGTGATCCGCGATGTATTGCTGCTCACGGATGACACGGGCTTGCGGGTGAAACTGGCGATTTACCTGATCTTCATTTCCCCCGACTATGCCGTCCAGCTTTGACAAGGAGCCCGCACATGCTAAACCGACGTAAATTCCTGACCCGTTGCGGTTCGCTGGGCGTGGCGTCGATGGCCGCATCATCCTCTTTCCTGCAACTTGGCCTGGCGCGCGCGGCCGCCGCACAGGAGGCCGCGGATTATCGGGCGCTGGTATGCATTCTGCTGGCGGGCGGCAACGATTCCTACAACATGGTAGTCCCCGCCGATAACGACCAGTACGCAGAATACGCTAACATCCGCGCCGACCTCGCGCTGCCACAGGGCGCGCTGCTGGCCCTGCCCGGCACGACTGCTGACGGGCGAAGCTATGCCCTGCACCCGGGCATGGCCGAGGCCCAGGGCCTGTATGCGGCCGGCGAGTTGGGCGTGGTCGCCAACGTTGGCACCCTGCTGGAGCCGTTTGATGCAGTCGCATTCCAGAATGGCTCGGCAAATCTGCCGCTGGGCCTGTTCTCGCATTCCGACCAGATCGCACAGTGGCAGACTGCCGCACCCGGGGACCGCATTGCGCAGGGATGGGGAGGGCGCATTGCGGACCTGATGTCCGGCATGAACCTGACCAACGGCATCTCGATGAATATCTCGCTGTCCGGCAACAACCTGTTCCAGAGCGGCACCAGCGTCGCGGAATATGCGATCGAGGCGTCCGGTGACGGCGCCACCGGGATTAATGCCTACGGCGACGGCAGCGAATTCGGCAACCTGCGCAAACAACTGATCGACGACCTGTTGGCGACCGCCCAGCCCAATATCATGCGCCGCGAATACGGAAGGCGATTGCGCGGCGCCATCGACAGCCACCAGGTGTTCATAGCTGCCATGCAATCCGCACCGGTCCTGGCTACCCCTTTCTCGGAAGATTATTTTTACCAAAGCCTGCGCCAGATCGCACGGGTGATTAGCGTACGGGAAACCCTGGGTGCCCGGCGCCAGACCTTCTTTGTTACCGTGGGTGGCTGGGATCACCATGATGAAGTGCTCGACAACCAGGCCGCGATGCTGCCCTCGATCAGTCGCGCCCTGCAGGAATTCCGCGATGCGCTCACCGAGCTGGACGTGTTTGACCAGGTCACGACCTTTACCACTTCGGACTTTGGCCGCACGCTGACCTCCAACGGCAAGGGCTCTGATCACGGCTGGGGCGGACATGCACTGGTGATGGGCGGCGCGGTAAACGGCGGGCAGATCCATGGCGACTACCCGGAATTGTACGCGGCAAACCCGCTCGATGTGGGCAGGGGTGTCTATGCGCCAACCACCTCCGTGGACGAGTACTTTGCCGACCTGGCGCTCTGGTTTGGCGTAGCTACAGACGAGTTGGACACGGTATTACCCAACGTGCGCAATTTCTACTCTCCGGAATCCGGGCCACCGCCGCTGGGCATCATGCGCATTGGCCAGGCATGATGTCTGGCGTAAACCAACTGCCGGTTCGAATCACTAACAGCTAATAACCGTACCGAATGAGTTTATCCGAGCACAGTGATGTTGAACTGGTACAGCGATTCAAACGGGGCGACGCCGAGGCCTTTGGGGCGCTGGTCTGTCGTTACCAGGACCGTATCTATCGCCTGGCCCTGGTGTGGCTGCACGACCCGCAGAAAGCCGCAGACGTGGTGCAGGAAGTATTTCTCCGCGCGCACCGCGGGCTCGGCAGGTTTCGCTTTGCCGCGGCGCCCTTTACCTGGCTGTACCGCACCGCGTTTAACGTATGCCGGGAGTACAACCGCGTCCACGTTAGCGAAGCATTGGAGACTGAACCGGTGGATACACGCTCGAATACCGAACGGCAGGCCATCGATCGACAGCATGCACAACGGGTGCGTGAGTTGGTGGCGGAGTTGTCGGAACGGCAGCAACAGGTCGTCCTGTTGCGGGTTTTTGAGGAGCTGTCGGTGCGCGATACCGCTAAGCTGATGGGATGCAGGGAAGGGACCGTCAAGGCGCTCTTGCATAAGGCGATGGCACGGCTTCGGTTGCATGGCGACAGTCTGGTAACGAGGGAATGATGCACGACGATACGAAACATCCGGTACCGCCGCAGCAGCGTCCCGACGCGGCCGAGGTCGACGCCATGCGCCAACAATACCGGGCAATTGTTGCGCCGGCGGGTCTTGCTTCACGGATCCAGGCGCAGGTCATGGAGCACTCGGGCGGCAAGCCCGTCTGGCACTATGCGCTGGCGGCAGCGGTGCTGGTCTTGTGTATCGTTTGGGCGCTTCCCGTTAGCGAGGACGAACCGGTAGCCATGGTCGCGGCCAAGCCGCCGCTTCCGTCTTTGCTGAGCATCGGTCGCATGATGCCAGCGAAACCGGGAACCATGGTGCCGAGCACGACGAGGATCAAATCTTTTAAACGACCGGCGCTGCCCGCGGCCAGCCAGTTTTCAACGCGCAACAAAACCTAATCTGTCCACCCAGGAGAACCAGTATGAAATTGAACCGAAACCTGATTACATCAACCGTGCTTGCGGCATGCCTTGCGGTGCCAGTGACCGTTCAGGCGCAAACCCCGGATGAGCTGGATCGCATCCGTTCATTCCTCGCCCTGATGCAGGATTACTTCGGCATCATTGAATCGACCCACAGCGTAGCTTCTGATCCGGAAATGTCCGCCATCCTGCAAATGCAGAAGATGCAGGAGATCTATGAAAACCGCGGTGAAAAGGCCACCGCCGTGGAGGTGTTTCGCAAGGTGCTGAAGCAAACCGATAACCCGACGATTCGCAATGCAGCTTATATGCTGATCAGCGATTCACTAAAGGAAACCGGCCGTACCGACGAGGCGATCGAGTTGCTGAACACCGCCATCGCGGAGAACCTGAAATCCGCCCGCTAGTTTGGCCGAAGCGCTTCTCACCAGCGTCGGCTGGTGAGAATGCCGGCAGTACATTCGCTGTCAATAGTTGATACGGATACCCACCCCGGCGTCGAATTCGTCATCCTGGCTGGCAACCAGTGACACGCGCTTGTTCAACTCATACAGCAATGACAGCCGGTACTCGTCGTCCGTGTTCCAGTCCCAACTGAATTTCACGCGGTCGCTGATCTGTAGTTCGCTGCCTAGCGCCAGTCTTGCATCGCCCTCCGAGTCAATTCGAATATCGGACTCGATCATGAGTGGTAACGTGTACGAAAAACCCAGCACGAACGTGCTTTCGTTAGTCTCCCGTTCCTCTTCTTCTACATTGCCGCCCGCGTACAGACTGGCAAACCGGCCGAGGAAGCGCCGGTAGACGAGGTCCGTGTCATATTCTCCCTCATAGTTGTAGTCGTACTCGAGTTCGAGCGCATTGCGATTATTGGAGAGGCTGAACTTACCGGTGGTCAGGTGACTTTGCAGGTCCAGTTCGGCCGCCCGGAACCATTGATCGTCATGGGCCATACGCGATCGCACCGCGGCGCTGTATCGCGAGCTGTCCTGGTAGCTCACCACTCGCGCCATGCCCGCCTTCATATGGTAGAGATTGTGGCAGTGGAAAAACCAGTCTCGATCTTCATTGGCAAAGAACTCGATTTCTACCGTGTCCAGCGGCGGGACGTTGACGGTATGCTTGAGCGGCGCATATTCACCCTGGCCGTTTAGCACTCGGAAAAAATGCCCGTGCAGGTGAATGGGGTGGTGCATCATGGTAGCGTTGCGCAGCACGAAGCGCACTTTCTCGCCCCTGCGAATAAGGATCTTGTCGGCCTCACTAAGGGTCCGGTTGTTAAACGACCAGACATAACGTTCCATATTCCCGGTCAGTTCCAGGGTTACGGTTCGAGTCGAGTTGGCGGGTTCCAGGGAGGTCGGTTGTCTCGCGCGCAGGCGCTCGTATTCGCGCATGCTCACGACGGGCAGCTTGTTCACAGCTTGCAGCAATGGCCGAGGATCGTGCTCCGGGTTCATGGCCTGGTGTTTCGTATTCTCCCGATCCGTGCTGGAATGATCCATGCTGGAGTGGTCCATGCTGGAGTGGTCCATGCTGGAGTGGTCCATGGTGGAGTGGTCCATGGTGGAGTGGTCCATGCTGGAGTGGTCCATGCTGGAGTGGTCC
>CAMYKE010000150.1:0-5987 GCA_947258895.1 uncultured Pseudomonadales bacterium
TAACGAGGATAATCGAAAAATCTGTCCAAATTCGGCTTTTCCGCAGTAGATTAACCCTAAGTCTGACAGCCTCCTAGCAGCAGAGATTGCCTGCCAGTGCAGGTCACTCACAGCATGCGGACTGGAGTTCACCTGCCGAAGTAAAGCAGGACTATAGAAATGCCAGCATCCTTAAAGACGGCCGAGTGGTGTTCAATATTACGGGGAATAAGTATCGACCTGTTGTCTGGATCAACTACGCCTACATAGTAGTAGGTATCCGATTTGTCGGTATCCATGCACAGTACGAAAAATTCTTCGGGAACGAATTTTCATGAGCGTCGCGAGCCCGCAGGGTGAGGCTCAGGGATGAGCCGAATACAAGATTGATGTGCAATCCATTTAACTGCCCCCAAGATAGAAATGAGAGGATTAACAATGGACATCAAACCGATAAAAACCGATGCCGATTACCGCGCGGCACTAAAAGAAATTGAAAGCCTGATGAGGGCAGGGCCGGATACGCCAGAAGGCGAAAAGCTGGATGTCATCGTCACGCTTATTAAAGCTTCTGAAGCCCAGCACTTCCCGATGGATTTGCCTGATTCTGTTGAGGCGCTCAAGTTTGAAATGGAACGCAAGGGCTTAACCGTAAAAGATCTGGAGCCCATGATCGGAAAAAGCAGTCGCGTGTACGAGCTCCTTAATCACAAACGCTCGCTAACACTGAAAATGATCTGGAAATTCCATGAAAGGTTGGGCAATCCAGCGGAGTCGTTGATCAAACCACCGCAAGCTCATGCCTGATCACTCTTCAATGGAAGAGAAGTTCCGCGGCGGCGGAGATACGGTTCGTGATATCTCAGCTATCGATACGAGGCTAACTGAACTTGAACAGGAAAAACAGCAGCTCATCGCGCTCAGAGATGATCTGCAAAAATCGAAGCCAGCGCCTCCCACTTCAGATTCCTTTTCTCCAGAACAAAAGATAGCAATTTTCAAAAACCTGTTTCGTGGTCGCACAGATATTTTTGCTGCTCACCGCGAGTTCAGCGAATTAAACGATCAGGTCATCTTTCGCCACCTGGCCGGACATCGACCCGGGTTGGGGTAATATTCTGGTGAAACCTGGTACGGCGATCAACAACCAGGCGAAAAAGGATTGTGGCGGCAGCAGCGGCTCCAGATTCAGGAAGGATAGCCACTGCTGGCGCAGTGCAAGATTGCTGCTGGTTTCGAGGGCATTGCTCTGTTCCGGATATTGCCAACACAGCAGAAACCAGTCCTGCAGGGCCGCGCCCTGGCGTTGCAGGTAGTCGCTGGCTATGGCGTGGCGCAGCAGTAAAACCGGTTCGCTCCGCCATTGGGGCTCCTGTTCAATGGCCTCATTGACGGCGTCCCAGTCCATTGACCGGGATGCCGTGTAACTGAGGTGCAGCTCGGGTTGTGATGCCTGGTAAGGTTGGTCATGTAACGCCTTGGACAGGCGGCGCCACCGCGGGATCAATAGATTGCGGCTCGCTTTCCCCAGCAGGCTTTCCGCCACAGGGATCAATGTCTCCTGCAGAGCCTGCAACTCGGCGGCCACATCGCCGACATCGGAATTCAGGTTTTCAGTGGCTGCCACCAGGCATTCCAGTTCGCCCAAGCGGATATGATCCGGCGCCGTATCATAAAGGCGCTCAAGCTGACGGCGCGCCTCGACTGTGTTGCGATCGATCAGCGCCTGAGTGATGCCGTTGACAAGGTTGGTGACGGGTGCGTCGGTGAACAGGTCCAGCTGGGGCTTGTCCTGCGGCTTGCGATAACAGCAGTGAAAACAGCGATCCAGGGCGCTGTTGCGGCTGAAGCGCAAGGGTCGTGGGCTCTCGTTTCCCCAGGTTTGATAGGCAATGGTTTCTGCCTGCCAGCCGAGTCGTTGCAGGTAATCGGCAGCCTGTTGCAGCAGTTGCGTTATTTGCTCCGGATCGCCAAACAGCACCTCATCAAGACAGTGCAGTTCGCCACTGCGCCACGCCTCGTAGTCGGTGTAGGTCAGACGCCCTTCCTGCAGCAGGAGTTCCAGAGGCTGGTATTCACCCTGTTCCAGCAGGAGCGGGTCCACCAGGTGATGGATGTCATGATTCATATAGGTTGAGTCCCACAGCGCAACGATTCCCGAACCAGCCGAATCTCGCCATAGGAGAAGTCAGCCCCCAGATATTCTTTTGCCACCTTGAGACTTTCCCCGCCTTTTTTATCAAGCGCTTTCTTAATCATGGCTATTTTATCTTCAGCCACAATCTCCCCGACGTCCAATTGGCCCAGTCCCACGAAATGGGCCAAATGGCCTTCGATGGTGCTGGTAGCCAGCCCCCGTTCCCCAGCAATTTCCTGGATACTTTTGCCCTGCAAATGCAGATCATAACTTATTCGCCTGGTATCCGCTCTTGTCTCTTTTTCAACCCCGGGCTGCGATGCGCTCTGTTGCGGTTCAACCTTGTGCGCCCGGCAATATTCGCAAACAATGGCGGTTATGGGTTCGCCGTATTTCTCAGCCGTGCGCTTGCCGATACCCTTAATGAGTAACAGTTTCTCCACCGTATCGGGCAATGTCTCGGCAATCTGTATCAAAACCCGTTGGTGCAGGATCCGATAGTGTTCCACTTCCTCATCCCCGGCCTGTTTCGCCCGCCAGGCGTGCAGGGCCTGGAACAGCTCCCGGTGTTGCAGATCCCGGGCATTGACGCCAGTCGGTTGCCGCCCGGTGGCTGCTGGCGGGTTGAAACTGATTTCCGCATGGGCAAGAGCGCGCAGGTAGGTGGGGGTGGAAAAGCCGGCTTGGCAACTTTGCAGACCGGCTGTCTTTATGGCCAGGCTGTGTTGCAGCCAGGTGAGCGCCTTGTTGACCTGTTTCCTGATCTCCGTGTTGTCGCTATCAATGCGGGAGGAAGATACCCATGGCAGCAAGCCGGTTTCAAGTACATCCAGAAAATAACGGGATGCCTTTTGTACACGGTCCTGTACAGCCGGATCGGTTTCCGGCGCCTTGTCATGGTCGAACAGGGATTGCAGTTGCCGCTTGAACTTGCCTGCCACGGTGATGATTTCTTCATGAGTCTGCCTTTCCACAGCTGCGACGCTGTCAATTGCGGAAGACTGGATCAGGTGGCCGCTGTCGCGCAGCTGCCTGGAGAGTTTTCCCAGGCTGATGGCTAGTGATCGAAAATCAAAACAGTCCAGCAGAAGGTCTTGCTGGTAGACAACCATGGCGCTGTTCAGTTGTTCCTGGCCCGGCGGAGTTCGGCTGGCATGCGCCGAAAATTCCGCAACCGCCGTGTCGGTTTTCACCGCGCCTGGTGAAATGGGCGTCATCAACACCATGCCTTCGAAGGATTTGCAACGGCTCAGTGCCACATAGACCTGGCCGTGCGCGAAGGCGGCATGGGCGTCAATGATGGCGCGCTCAAAGGTCAACCCCTGGCTCTTGTGAATAGTGATCGCCCAGGCCGGTCGCAATGGAAACTGGGTGAATTTACCAATCACTTCCTCGGTTATTTCGCTGGTTTTTGGGTCCAGGGTGTATTTAATATTTTCCCAGGTGACCGGCTCGACCGGAATCCCGGCATCATCATCGGGGCATTTCACGGTGATGCATTGCTGATCGATCTCAACGACCTTGCCAATCTTGCCATTGAAATAGCGCTTTTCCGCGGAACTGTCGTTGCGCACGAACATGACCTGCGCACCCGTTTTCAACGTCAGTTGCTCGACCGTCGGATAGCTGGGTAGCGGATAATCGCCTTCAATGTCGGCCTGAAAGGTAAAGGGCTTTGCATCCAGGGCCTGTAGTTGCCGCTGATTGATCGTGTCGGCTCCACGGTTGTGGGTGGCGAGGGTGATGTAATTGTCCTTTTCATCGGGCTGAAACGCCGGCATGTAGCGGCTGTTCAATGCCTGTAGCGCACTGCCGTCTAGCCGGTTGTCGCGCACCCGATTCAAGAGCCGGATAAAATCGGCATCGGACTGACGGTAGATGTGCTGCAATTCGATGCTGATCATGCCCGCCTGTTTCAGGGCGTTGCTGCTGAAGAAGTAACAGGAATCGTACCAGGGTTCGAGCAGGGCCCATTCGTCATCCCTGACGACCGGCGAGAGCTGGTGCAGGTCACCGATCATCAGCAGTTGCACACCGCCAAACGGCAGGTGACGCTGTTTGTAGCGGCGCAACACGGCATCGACACCATCCAGCAGGTCGGCGCGCACCATGCTGATCTCATCGATCACCAGCAGGTCGAGGCCTTTGATGATATTGATTTTCTCTCTGCTCAAGCGGTGCTTTTCCGTTTGGCTCTGAGCATCGCCCCCCGGCAGATAGGGTCCAAAAGGCAGTTGAAAAAAGGAATGCAGCGTGACACCACCTGCATTGATGGCGGCGACACCCGTCGGGGCGGTCACGATCATGCGTTTCGGCGTGTTGTTTTTTAGTGTGTGCAGAAACGTGGTTTTACCCGTGCCCGCCTTTCCCGTCAGAAAGATGTTGCTGCCGGTGTACTGCACAAAATCGTTGGCCAGTTGCAGTTCGGGGTTGGTCATTTGCGGTTTTTTACCGTTCATTGTCAGCTTCCCTGATAAGCCTGGCCATCCAAATCCAATGGCGCGAACAACGCCTCCAGATCCTTTTCATCCCACCGGGGTTGGTTGTCGGCACCCCCGTTATACAGGCCGTCCGCCAGGGCCTGCTTGCGTTGCTGCATAACCTGGATTTTCTCTTCCAGGGTGCCCTCGCAGATAAGCCTGTAAACAAATACCTTCTGCCGTTGACCAATGCGATGGGCGCGATCAGTGGCCTGGCGTTCCACCGCCGGGTTCCACCAGGGGTCGTAGTGGATGACGGTGTCGGCAGCAGTGAGGTTGAGGCCCACGCCGCCGGCCTTGAGACTGATGAGAAACAGCGGCGTGTCGCCGGCCTGAAATCGCCGCACCGGGGTTTCCCGGTCACGGGTGCGGCCGGTAAGTTTTACATAGCCGATACCGGACCGCTTCAGTTCATCCTCGATCAGGGCCAGCATGGCGGTGAACTGGGAAAACAGCAGGATACGCCGGCCCTCCTCGATCATTTCCGGCAGTATCTCCATAAGCATTGTCAGCTTGGCCGACTGCCTGACCGGCTGCGCCTTGTCCATTTTCACCAGGGCGGGATGGCAACAGACCTGGCGCAGTTTCAACAGGGCATCCAGCACCAGGATATGGCTACGAGCCAGACCCTGGCGTTCGATCTCCTCACGCACACGGCGGTGCATGGCCAGGCGTACGGTCTCGTAGAGTTCGCGCTGCTCACCTTCCAGCGCCACGCTCTGGATAATTTCGGTTTTGGGTGGCAGTTCGGCGGCCACTTGCTGCTTGGTGCGACGCAGCAGGAAGGGTCGGATGCGGCGGCTGAGCCGATCCGATGCGGCCTCGCTGCCACGCTGTTCAATAGGGGTTCGGAAGAAGCGGCGAAACTGTTTACTGTTGCCCAGCAACCCGGGCAGCAGGAAATCGAACAGCGACCAGAGCTCGCCCAGGTGGTTTTCCAGCGGGGTGCCGGTCAGGCAGAGTCGGTGGCGGGAGTCGATTTCCCGTGCCACACGGCCAGCATGTGCTCTGGGATTCTTGATCACCTGCGCCTCATCCAGGATCACAACATGATAACGATGGGCCAACAGGACGTCCCTGTCGCGCGCCAACAGGGGGTAGGTGGTGAGGACCAGGTCATGCCTGGCGATGAGCGGAAAGCAGTCCTTGCGTTTGGGTCCGTGCAGGACCAGAACCCTGAGCCCGGGCGCAAAGCGTTCCGCCTCGTGGCGCCAATTGAACATCAGGCTGGTGGGGGCGACCACCAGGCTCGGGCGGTCGGCGCGGCCCGACTCCTTTTCCAGCAACAGGTGAGCCAGGGCCTGGACTGTCTTGCCCAGGCCCATGTCGTCCGCAAGAATACCGGCGAGGTCATATTCGCGCAGGAATTGCAGCCAGTCGAGCCCCTGTTG
>CAMYKE010000150.1:6061-7921 GCA_947258895.1 uncultured Pseudomonadales bacterium
CCGGCCAGTTGCTGGATATCGTCATCGGCCAGCCACTGCAGGCGGGGCCCGTCATCCGGCTGATCCAGCGCCGTCAGCCGTGCCAGTTGCACGCGGCTGAAGCGCAGTCGGGTGCTATCGGCGGGAGTGGCGCCGTCGTAGATTTCCAGCAGGGTTTCCAGCAGCGGTAGCAAGCGGGCGGCGGGCAAGCGCAGCAGGCGTTCTTCGGCCTGTTCATCGGTAAAGGGAACGACGAAATTCCTGCTTTCAAATTCTTCACGATCCGGCAGGCCACGGGGCAAATTTCCCAGCAATTCCAGCAAAATGGGCAACAGGTCGATACGCTGGCCGTCCACCTCCACGCCCAGGCCAATACTGAACCAGTCCTGCTGTTCCTGCCGGTTGACATCACAGAACCAGGCACTGGCCTCGGATAGCCGGTAGCGGAAATTTTCGAGCCCTATGCGCCAGCCCTCATTCCGTAGCGCCGGGACTGCATCCATCTGGAAGCCCAGCCACGCCCCGACCTCATTGTCCGTAAAACCGAATGCGGGGGAAAAACAGTCTCCGCCGGTTTGGCGGCTCCAGTACTCGTCCTCCAGCAAGCCCAGTTGCCGCAACCGCTGCAGCGCCGCCTTTTCCACCTCACTATCACGTGGTACGCGGATGAGCTTTCCCTTTTCGAATTTTGTGGACGGGCTAGTGCGGCTGAATTCGACGCCGCCGTAGTCAAAGCTGAGGCTGGCGATGTCCTCCCCCGCTTCCACCGTGGTCAGGCGCAGGCAGGGCGTGGGTTTGAGCGGTGGCGCGGTTTCGATTTCCATGCGCCGCAGTTGCGGCATGGCGCTCTCGGGCCAGTTGAGATGCAGCCTTTGCCGCACTTCCTCCACCTGATCAGGAGCAACCGCCGCCACACCGCCCGTGTGATTCGCCAGTCCGCTCGCTGGCAGCCGAAATCATCAATCTGCCAGTGAAACCCGATTCTGCGCGCCGGGCCCTGGCTGAGCGGTGGTCCCCGTTGCGCATTTTCGAAATAGCAACGTCCGGTGGCGAGCAGGCCCTCGAACAGGGTAGCAGACTGAGCACCGTCGAGCCGGGGAATATTTGTATCGCCCGTTCGGGGCGAGCGATCCAGGGCGTGGAGCAGTTCAAGATCGACGGGCTGCAGAAAACGCGCCGGGGTACGGCCGGTTACCCGGGCGGGATCGTAGTATCGGATAACAGTATGGCCACCCTGCTGTAACTTGCGAGCCACCAGGGGTTCAATCAGCACAGCGGAATCATCCAGTTGCAGAATGTAGAGAAGCTCCTGCTGGAATTGCGGGGGTCTGGATGTTGACTTGCTACGCGATCTGCCGGTCGTTTTACGCCCGGTAGCAGGCGGCTTGGGATCTCCGTTAACGGGCAGTGCCTGCCGATCCTCCAGCGCCTGCAGCAGCACAGCGGCCGCGTGTTCGCAATTGTTCCTATTGGCACAGCTGCACTCACCGTGGATGGTGACCCCGTTCGACTCCCTTTCCCTTCTCGTGCGTACATACACCCGCAAAGGGCGACTTCCGGCCACAGGAATGATGGCGGTGATAAGCTCGCCGCCACGCTGGATATTGGGTGCCGTCACCTGGCCTGCTGTGAACAATTGCCATCCTTCGTTGAAACAGTCTGGAGAGAAGTGCGCGGTTATGTCTTTGAGGGTGAAAATCATGCAGGTGTTATCATTCAATTTCCCGGCATCGAACATTGTCTGACAACCTGGAGCTACACGACATTGTTCGGCAGCGGCAGACATTGCCGGTGTGTGCCCGACACTCCCACTCGATTGTAAATAAGCCTTATTTACAAATTAATATCAATGGCCTACCTGTTTATGCAAATGGCAATACC
>CAMYKE010000151.1 GCA_947258895.1 uncultured Pseudomonadales bacterium
CGATTGCGGTTCCGAATTCAGTAAATGGCAAGGCCAGTGCGTCGATTGCGGCGGCTGGAATACCATCACGGAATTTCGTATCCCGGCCGCTGCGGGTGGCTCAAAACCATTGCAGGGTTATAGCGGAGCTCCATCCAAAGTGCAGAGTCTGGCCGATGTCGACCTCGAATCGGTCCCCCGGATACGCTCCAACATTGGTGAATTCGATCGCGTCCTGGGGGGTGGCCTGGTTCCCGGGTCGGTAGTATTGATCGGTGGGCACCCCGGCGCCGGCAAGAGCACCCTGTTATTGCAGTTACTCTGCCAACTGGCCGAGACGCGCAGTGCGCTGTATGTCACCGGTGAGGAGTCGCTGCAGCAGGTGGGCATGCGGGCCCAACGCCTGGGCCTGCCCGGCAAGCAACTCAAGATGCTGTCAGAGACCAGTGTCGAGGCCATCTGCGGTGTGATCCAGCAGCACAAGCCGGAACTGGTGGTAATCGACAGCATCCAGGTCATGCACCTGGACGATATCAGTTCTGCGCCGGGTAGCGTATCCCAGGTGCGGGAAAGCGCCGCTTATCTTACCCGGCTCGCCAAGCAGACCAATACCGTCGTGCTTATGGTCGGCCATGTTACCAAGGAAGGCAGCCTTGCCGGACCCAAGGTGCTGGAGCACATGATCGATTGTTCGATAATGCTGGAAGGTACCAGTGACAGCAGGTTCCGCACCCTTCGTGGAATCAAGAACCGGTTTGGTGCCGTGAACGAGCTGGGTGTATTCGCAATGCTGGAAGCGGGGCTAAAGGAAGTCAAAAATCCCAGCGCGATCTTTCTATCCCGGTCCGAGGAACTGGCGGCGGGCAGCCTGGTGATGGTGGTCTGGGAGGGTACCCGGCCGTTGTTGGTGGAGATCCAGGCGCTAGTGGATGAGAGCCAGTACGGGCAGCCACGGCGTGTCACCCTGGGTCTTGACCAGAATCGCCTGGCGATGCTGCTCGCAGTATTGCATCGCCACGGCGGCTTGCATACCGGCGACCAGGACGTGTTCGTAAACGTGGTGGGCGGCGTGCGAGTGCTGGAAACCAGTGCCGATCTCGCGCTGTTGCTGGCGGTGGTCTCCAGTTTACGGGATAAACCGCTGCCGAGGGACCTGATTGCGTTCGGTGAGGTCGGACTGTCCGGAGAGATTCGACCGGTACCCAGTGGCCAGGAACGTCTTCATGAGGCGGCCAAGCACGGCTTCAAGCGTGCGATCGTACCGCGGGCGAACCTGCCCCAGGGCGGTATTGAGGGCCTTGAGTTAGTCGGTGTTGACAAACTCGACCAGGCGCTGGCGCATCTCTGAATTGGTGGCTTCGCGGCACGGGCGCTACGCCAGGCGCTTGTATTTCATCCGTTGCGGTTGCTCGGCCGCACCGGTGCGCTGTTTGTGATCGGCCTCGTACTCGCTGTAATTCCCCGTAAAAAAGACGGCCTGGCTATCGCCTTCGAATGCCAGGATATGAGTCGCCAGGCGATCGAGGAACCAACGATCGTGGGAAATAATCAGGGCGCAACCGGGAAAGGACAGCAATGCTTCTTCCAGCGCGCGCAGGGTTTCCACATCCAGGTCGTTGGTGGGCTCATCCAGTAGTAACAGGTTAGCCCCCTGTTTCAGCAGCTTGGCCAGGTGCAGCCGGTTACGTTCTCCACCCGACAGGTCCTTGACAAATTTTTGCTGGTCGCCGCCCTTGAAATTGAAACGCCCAAGGTAGGCGCGTGAAGGGGTTTGGTAGTTGCCGACCTGGATCATGTCGAGGCCGTCGGATACCGCTTCCCATACCGTTTGGCTGTCATCGAGGTCACGCATCTGGTCCACGTACGCCAGTTTCACGGTCTCCCCCAGGCGAACGCTTCCCGAATCGGGTTGCTCGATACCGGCGAGCATCCTGAACAGGGTTGATTTACCTGCGCCGTTGCCGCCGATAACACCCACGATACTGCCCGGCGGTACCTTGAAGCTCAGGTCTTCGATCAGCAGGCGATCGCCGAACCCCTTGGATACGCCGTCCACCTCAACGACCAGGTCGCCCAACCGCGGCCCCGGTGGAATATAGATCTCCTGGGTCTCACTGCGGCGCTGCACTTCCTGGGAGTTCAGCTCCTCGAAGCGCGCCAGCCGCGCCTTGCTTTTGGCCTGGCGCCCCTTGGGGTTGGAGCGGACCCACTCCAGTTCGGCATGGATTGTAGCAGGCGTTGTTCCTTCTGCTCAAGCCAGCTTGAATAATTGCCCTCGTACGGGATGCCGCGACCACGATCGAGTTCCAGTATCCAGCCCGCGGCGTTATCGAGAAAATACCGATCGTGGGTAATCGCGACCACGGTGCCGGGGAACTCCAGCAGAAAGTGCTCCAGCCAGGCGACGCTCTCGGCGTCGAGGTGGTTAGTCGGTTCGTCGAGTAGCAGCATGTCGGGGCTGGACAGCAGCAATCGGCATAAGGCGACGCGTCGGTTTTCGCCACCCGACAGGGTGCTGACGTCGGCATCCCAGGGCGGCAGGCGTAACGCATCTGCGGCGACTTCCATCTTGTGCGTGAGGTTGTGGGCATCGGTGGCCTGGATAATATCCTCCAGCCTTGCCTGTTGCCTGGCGAGGGCGTCAAAATCTGCGTCCGGTTCGGCATAGGCGGCATACACCTGGTCGAGTGCGGTCAGGGCATCGAGGGCTTCACGGAGGCCGTCCTCGACGTTACCTCTGACGTCCTTGGCGGGATCCAGCTGCGGCTGCTGCGGCAGGTAGCCGACTTTTAGGTCGGCCAAGGCGCGGGCCTCACCGTCAAATTCCGTATCTACGCCTGCCATGATCCGCAACAGGCTCGATTTGCCCGCGCCATTGAGGCCGAGTACCCCGATCTTGGCGCCGGGAAAAAACGACAGGGAAATATCCTTGAGAATTTCGCGCTTGGGCGGGACTATTTTAGTCAAGCGATTCAGGGTGTACGCGTATTGTGCCATGCTGTCAGATCCTGCTGGAAGCCTCTATCGAAGGCTCGCTAGGGTAATCGAAAACCGTGTTGAACTCAATTTTCTGCGCCGCCGCAGGCCCCGTTCGAGAGCCCCGCAACCAGGCAATATACAGTGGCGCCCCCGGGTGCTGGCAGGTTACAATAAGTTGCGTATAACCTAATGAAATGCAAAGGGAAAATTTGATGCACTGTCCGTTTTGCCAGGCCAATGATACCAAGGTGATCGATTCGCGGCTGGTCACCGAAGGTGAGCAGGTGCGCCGGCGCCGGGAGTGCACCGAATGCGGTGAACGCTTCACCACCTATGAAACCGCAGAGCTATGGATGCCGCGACTGGTAAAGCGCGATGGCAGTAGAGTGCCGTTCGACGAGACCAAGCTGCGCAACGGCATGCTGCGGGCCCTGGAAAAGCGTCCGGTCAGTGTGGAGCAGGTTGAGGCGGCCATAAATCATATCAAGCATAACCTGCGGGCGCAGGGTGAACGTGAGATCAAGGCCTTTGTGATTGGCGAAATGGTCATGGAAGAGCTTAGGGCGCTGGATGAAGTAGCCTATATCCGGTTCGCCTCTGTGTACCGCCAGTTCCAGGATGTGGAACAGTTTCGTGAGGAAATCGAGCGCTTGACCGGGCAGGGCTAGCGGTTACGGTATGAGGCAGGGAATTCCCGATGAAGTATTCATGGCGCGCGCGCTACAGTTGGCTGGTAATGGCTTGTATACGACTCGGCCCAATCCCCGGGTGGGCTGCGTGCTGGTCAGGCAAGGCGAAACCGTCGGCGAGGGCTGGCATCAAACTGCCGGACAGGCGCATGCCGAGATTGCTGCGCTGCAAAGCGCCGGCGCGCGCGCCCGCGGAGCGACCGTCTACGTGACGCTGGAGCCCTGTGCACACCATGGTAAAACCCCTCCCTGCGCGGACGCGCTGATCGAAGCCGGGGTGGTGAAAGTCGTAGCGGCAATGCGGGATCCCAACCCGCTGGTTGCGGGGCAGGGACTGGCGCGGCTCGAGGCGGCGGGCATCGAGGTCGACGTCGGGCTGTTGCAAGCCCAGGCCGAGGCGTTGAACCCGGGTTTCAGCAAGCGTATGCGCAGCGGCTTACCCCTGGTGAGATTGAAAATGGCGACCAGCCTCGATGGCCGCACCGCAATGGCGTCCGGTGAGAGCAAGTGGCTAACGGGGCCAGCGGCGCGCGCGGATGTGCAGCGGTTGCGGGCACGCAGTTGCGCAGTGCTAACCGGTATTGGCACCGTGCTGGCCGATGATCCTGCGCTCACCGTGCGCACCTGGCAGCCGGGCCAGGAAAATGCCGCGGCTATCGGACATCGGCAGCCCCTGCGGGTGGTGCTGGATTCGGCATTCCGCACGCCGGTCACGGCACAGCTGTTGCGAGCGAATGGCGATACCCTGATTATCGGCGCCGGCGAGCTACCGGCGACCCGTGTGCTGCGAGCAAAGGGCGCGCAGACCGCAGTGCTGCCAGCACCGGCCGCTGATGCCGCTCGTGTTGATCTGGCGGCTGTGCTGCGCCTGCTCGCCGAGCGCCAGTGCAACGAAGTGTTGGTCGAGGCCGGCGCGACCCTGGCGGGCGCGTTCCTGCAAGCGGGGCTGGTGGATGAACTGATAATCTACCAGGCGCCCATGCTGCTGGGGCATGAGGCGCGGCCGATGCTGAGGCTTCCCGGTCTCGAGCGGTTAGCGCAGCGCCTGCAGCTGGTCATCAAAGAGGTGCGCTGCGTTGGTGCAGACCTGCGGATTAATGCTATAGTCACGCCCCGTTCGGAGGACGACCGGAAACGCTAATGTTCACAGGAATTATTGAGGCAGTCGGGGAAATAACAGCGTTGCTGCCCCAGGGTAGCGATGCCCGGGTGCGCGTCGCCACCGGAAAGCTGTCCCTGGACGACGTCAGGTTGGGGGACAGCATCGCGGTAAACGGCGTGTGTTTGACCGTGGTCGAATTGCCGGGAGACGGTTTCTGGGCGGATGTATCCGGCGAGACTATTAGTTGCACCAGTTTTCAGTTCCTGGCGAGCGGCAGTCCGGTGAACCTGGAAAAGGCGTTACTGCCGACGTCGCGGTTGGGCGGGCACATGGTGAGCGGGCACGTCGACGGAATGGGCGAGGTGGTCAGCCGCACGCCCGATGGGCGGTCGGAACGCTGGGTATTCCACGCTCCTGCCGAGCTTGCCCGATATATCGCCCACAAGGGCTCTATTTGCATCGATGGCACCAGCCTTACGGTGAACGGGGTGGATGGCTGTGAGTTTGATGTCAATATTGTGCCGCATACGCTCGCGGAAACCATTATCGGAGGCTACCGGGTCGGGACCCGCGTCAATCTCGAAGTGGACCTGGTGGCGCGTTACCTGGAGAGACTGTTGCTGGGCGACAAGGCGGCACAATCCGGCTCTGGCGCGGGTGTCGATTTGGCGATGTTGCAGGAAAACGGTTTTGCCTGACATGACTCGCCCGCATTGATGCGATATTGGGGCCGGCAATTGCCGTCGGCGTTGGGGAAATTTGAAGGGTTGAGGAAAAGATGATCAAGACGATTGAGGGAGATTTTTCCGCTGCAACGGCACGTTTTGCGCTGGTGGTCGGACGTTTTAACGGTTTTGTGGTCGAGAGCCTGGTGCAGGGCGCGCTCGATGCCTTGCAACGGCACGGGGTTGCAGAAGGAAATCTCACCCTCATTCGAGTGCCGGGTGCGTTCGAAATACCGCTGGCCGTGCAAAAAGCAGCGACCAGCGGCCAGTACGATGCGATTGTTGCGCTTGGCGCGGTAATTCGGGGTGGCACGCCACATTTTGAATACGTTGCCGGCGAGTGTGTGAAAGGTCTTGGCCAGGTGATGCTCAAGGCGGAAATACCCGTCGCGTTTGGCGTGTTGACGGTAGATTCCATTGAGCAGGCAATTGAGCGTTCGGGCACCAAGGCCGGCAACAAGGGTGCCGAGGCGGCGCTGTCGGCATTGGAGATGGTTAGCCTGCTCCGTAACCTGGATCATTGATGCGCGTGACGCGCCTTACCCCAGCGGATTTTTAAATTATGACGACCGCTAAATTCTCCCCGGGCGCGCGCAGGCGGGCACGACAACTGGCAGTGCAGGCGCTGTATCAATGGCAACTGGCGGGCGCATCGCTGAGTACCATAGAACTGGAGTTCCGCCAGGATAATGATATGGCCAGGGTGGATGGAGCCTATTTCAGTGAATTACTGCACCAGGTGCCCGCCACCCTGAGCGAACTGGATGCACATCTCGCCACCTTCCTGGATCGTGATTTAGCCGAGCTGACGCCCGTGGAGTTGACCATACTGCGCATTGGTGCGTATGAAATGGTGCGCAGAACCGATGTGCCCTATCGCGTCGTGATCAACGAAGGCGTTGACCTGGCCAAGAGATTTGGCGCGACAGATGGTCACAAGTATATCAATGGCGTGTTGGACAAGCTTGCCCGCAATTTACGAGCGCAAGAAACCGCGCCGTAGCAGGCGTCCCTGAGTATTGATGGTGAGCCTATCTGAATTTGACTTGATCCAGCGTTATTTTGCCAACCGGGAAACGCCCTCCTGCGAGCGTGCGGACATCAAGCTGGGAATCGGTGACGACGCGGCGATAATCGCGCCAGTGCCGGGGATGGATCTGGTGGTCACGGTCGATACCCTTGTGGCCGGGGTCCATTTTGATCCGACGTTAGCGGCTGAACAGGTTGCGCGGTTGAGCCTGGTGGCTAATCTCAGCGACCTGGCGGCGATGGGTGCAGATCCGGCATGGTTCACCCTCGCGCTCACACTACCGGCTTCAGATTCCGTCTGGCTGGAGCGATTTTCCGGGGGGTTGCGTGCTACCGCCGAACGATTCCGGATCGCGCTTGTTGGCGGTGATACCACCCGCGGTCCCCTTGCCATCACCATCCAGGCGCATGGCTATGTTCCGGCGGACATGGCGTTGCGTCGCGACGGTGCGCAAGTGGGTGATACCATCTGTGTGAGCGGGGATCTGGGCGGTCCGCGCGGTGGGCTGGAGTTGTGGCGCCTGGGACAGGCGGATAACGAGCATCCGTTGCTTCACAGGTGGCATAACCCGCAGCCGCGACTTGCGCTGGGCCGCCAGTTGCGGGGGATAGCCAGTGCCGCGCTGGATGTTTCCGATGGTCTGGCGGCTGATCTGGGTCATATCCTGGAGCGCAGCGGTAAAGGCGCAACGCTTGAACTGGCGGCGCTGCCGTTGCATGGGGCGTTGCGCGAGGCGTTTTCCGAGGCTCAGGCCCGCGAGTATGCCCTGTGCGGCGGAGATGACTACGAGTTG
>CAMYKE010000152.1:0-5278 GCA_947258895.1 uncultured Pseudomonadales bacterium
GCTGCTGCTGGAGCAGGCGCGCGCGCCCTTCAGCATCGTCGCCACCGAAAAAGCCGTTACCCTGGAGCTGGCCGGGCTCGAGCTCAAACTGCGCATCGACCGCATCGATCGCCTGCAGGACGGTGACCTCGGCATCATCGATTACAAGACCGGTTCCTGCAGTCTCACCCAGTGGCAGGGCGACCGGCCCGACGAGCCGCAGTTGCCGCTGTACCTGTTGACTCCCGAATTGGGCAAGGATATCGGCATGCTGGCCTTCGCCCGCGTCTCGGTCGACGGCATGGGCTGGATTGGCATCAGTGCCCGGGAGGGAGAGGTTCCGGGGGTGAGTCCGCCCGCGCTGGTTCGTAATTGGGGACTGGAAACCGATTGGGATGCCCTGCGGCTGCAGTGGCAGTCGGTGCTGGGTGATCTGGCGCAGGCCTACCGCTCAGGCTATGCTGCGGTCGAGCCAAAGAATGCCGGCAGCTGCCGCTATTGCAAACTGCACAGCCTGTGCCGGATTGGCGAGCAGCAATACATCGCGAGATCCACGGCCTGATGGCGATCAACGACCTTGCGCAGCGTGAGCAGGCGCTGGACCCGGCCAGATCCTTTGCGGTGAGCGCACCGGCGGGTTCGGGCAAGACCGAGCTGCTCACCCGGCGGGTATTACGATTGCTGGCCGCGGTGGACCAGCCCGAAGAGATTCTGTGTATCACCTTTACTCGCAAGGCGGCCACTGAAATGCGCAGTCGTATCATCGCCGCGCTGGAGCGTGGCGGGGATGAGCGGCCGCCGCCATCGGCCTATGAACGAGCCACCTGGCAGCTGGCCCGCGCAGCATTGGTGCGGGATCGCGAGTGCCAATGGCAACTGCTGGCAAACCCCAACCGGCTGGGCATCCAGACGATTGACGGCTTTTGCATGCAGCTTGCGCGCAGCCTGCCGATCACCGCCGGTATTGGCGCGGAACCGGCCATCGCCGAACAACCGCAGCTGCTCTATCAACAGGCGGTACGCGCGCTGTTTGCCAGCATGGCGGATAATGCAACCATCCGCGCGCAGCTCGAGATCCTGATCCCGCATTTTGACGGCAATACCGAGCGCATCGAGGAGTTGCTCTGCAGTATTTTGGCCACCCGCGATCAATGGTTGCGGCTGTTCGTGGCCAACAGCCAGGACATGGATGCATTCAGGCACTACCTCGAAGCGGTGCTGGTACGGCTCACCCGAGACACCCTGGCAGCCGCGAGCAGCCTGCTTGCCCCGTGGCGTCAGCAATTGCTGGAACTAACCCGCGCGGCGGCCTGCAACCTGCGCCAACAGGGCGCGGCTGCGGAACTCGCCACTCTGCATGCATTGCAGGAGCTGCCGGCCACCGAACCGGAGGACCTGCCCCGCTGGCGCGCCATGACCGACTGGCTGCTGACCGGGCAGGACCAGTGGCGCAAATCGCTGACCAAAAACAACGGCTTTCCCGGCGCAACGAAGGAGCCGCAAAAGTCGGAATACAAGCAACTGAAGGCGGAGGCCCTCGCGCTGATCGATGAACTCAAACGCCAGCCCCGCCTCCTTGAAGCTCTGCAGGAACTGCGTGCCCTGCCCCCCGCTCGCTTCAATGCCGGTCAATGGCGGCTGCTGGAGGCGCTCAGCAGGTTGCTGCCGTCACTCGCCGCGCAGTTGCTGCTGGCGTTTCGGGAACAGGGTGCAGTCGACCACGTGCAGGTCACCAGCGCCGCCCTCGAGGCACTCGGTCATGAGGAACTGCCTAGCGACCGGGCGCTGCTGCTCGACCATCGCCTCAATCATATCCTGGTAGACGAATTCCAGGACACCTCGACCACCCAGTTCCAGCTACTCGGCCGGTTGACCGAAAACTGGCTGCCCGGTGACGGGCGCAGCCTGTTCATAGTCGGCGACGGGATGCAATCCTGTTACGGATTTCGCGATGCGAATGTCGGGCTGTTCCTGGTCGCGCGCCAGTTTGGTATCGGCGGTGCGCAGCTCGAGAATTTGGACCTGGTGAGTAACTTTCGTTCCACCAGCGGCGTAGTCGGCTGGGTCAACCAGGTATTTGGCGATGCCTTTCCGGCCCATGATGACATCGGCCACGGCGCCGTCGCCTACCGGCCGTCCGTTGCCACCGGCATGGATGATGCCGCATCGTTTCCGGCAGTTGCGGCATTCGCCTGCATCGACGACGAAACACGCCAGCAGGAGAGCGCGCAGGTGACGCTGGCGGCATTCGCCTGCATCGACGACGAAACACGCCAGCAGGAGAGCGCGCAGGTGACGCTGCTGGTTCAGGAAACCCTCGCGCAATCGAGCAGCGACAATGTCGCGATCCTGGTGCGCAATCGCCAGCACCTCGCCCGGATCATTCCCGCATTGCAGGCGGCCGACATTGCCTGGCAGGCCGTCGACATCGACTCATTGGCGCAGCGACCCATCATCAGCGACCTGCTGGCGCTCACCCGGGCCCTGCTAAATCCGATAGATGATATTGCCTGGCTGGCACTGTTGCGATCACCGGTGTGCGGACTGACGCTGCACGACCTGCATGCCCTGATGAGCGAGCCTGTCGCTCCGGAAACCGCAGCTGCGACCATCTGGGACCGGATCAACGACCACCGGCGCCGTGACCAACTCAGCGCCGATGGCCGCGCCCGGCTCGAGCGCATCCTGCTGACCCTGCAGCCTGCGATTGCCGAGCGCTGCCGCATGCCGCTGCGGAGCTGGCTGGAGCATGCCTGGCTGTCGCTGGGCGGACCTAACCAGGCATACCCCGCTGCCGACCTGGAGCAGCCGCCCCGCTTTTGGGATTTACTCGAGGCCAACGAGCAGGGTGGCGATGTGATCGATATGGTCGATTTTGAACGCCGGGTGGCGCGCCTGTTTGCCAAACCCGAGGACTCCACTAGTGCACGGGTGCACCTCATGACCATGCACAAGGCCAAGGGCCTGGAATTTGATCACGTGATCCTGCCGGGACTGGACCGGGTCGGACGTGCCTCCGGCAATGACATTATGCTCTGGTATGAGCGGGTTGCCGCCGACGGTGATAGCGGCTTGCTACTCAGTCCCATTGCCGGGCGCGGAGCAGAACCGGACCCGCTCTACGACTTCGTCAAACGCGAGCAGCGCATCAAGGATCGCCTCGAGGAAACCCGCCTGCTGTATGTGGCCTGTACCCGAGCAATCAAGCGCCTGAGCCTGGTCTGCTGCGCGCAGCATGATGCCGGCTCCGGGGAGCCTGGTGCGCCACCCGCCCGCTCGCTACTCAGCCGGATCTGGGACACGATCGCGCCGTCCGTCCAGCCTGTCGAAGCCCAAATTCCCGCGCAAACGGAACCTCAGCCGGTCATTCCCCTGCAGCGCCTTCTGCTTGCCGATTATCGTGAAGCTAGCCGGTCGCCCCCGCAAGCGCCTGGCCCAGGTAACTAAATTGCGGTGTAATCGGCCAATTGGCCGGTTAGAGTGTTAAAAAGGGCGTGCTTTTGGGCTATCATAGGCGCCCGATACGGCATGGACCAGCTTGCCGCACGGTTTTCACTACCGATGCCACCGCAGGTTTTACACAATGAGCGAAACACACCTTCTCAACATCAATGTGGTTTCCGAAGACGTACTGCGTACGCCGGAGCAACTCAAGCAGGAAATTCCCATATCACCGGCCGCGCGGCGTACCGTAGTGGCCGGGCGCAAAGCAGTTGCCGATATCCTCGAGCGCAAGGATCCACGCCTGATCGCAGTGGTTGGCCCCTGTTCCATCCATGACGTGGATGCCGCCAAGGACTACGCGCGGCGCCTCAAGGTCCTCGCCGATGAGGTGAAGGATACGATGCTGATCGTGATGAGAGTCTACTTCGAAAAGCCCCGCACTACCGTCGGCTGGAAGGGATTGATCAACGATCCGCACATGAACGACACCTTCGAAATCGAGGACGGGTTGCGCATCGGCCGCCAGCTGCTTATCGACCTCGCCGAAATTGGCCTGCCGACCGCCACCGAAGCGCTGGACCCGATCTCACCCCAGTACCTGCAGGAATTAATATCCTGGTCGGCGATCGGTGCTCGCACCACCGAATCCCAGACCCACCGCGAAATGTCCAGCGGCCTGTCGGTCGCAATCGGCTTCAAGAACGGTACCGATGGCGGCCTGTCGGTTGCGATCAACGCGCTGCAGTCGGTGTCTCACCCGCACAGTTTCCTGGGTATAAACAAGTCCGGTCAGGTGGCCGTCATCCGCACCAGGGGCAATTCTGCTGCCCACATTGTACTGCGCGGCGGCGGCGGCAAGCCCAACTATGATTCGGTCAACGTCGCGCTCTGCGAAAAACGCCTCAAGGAGGCGAAGCTGCCGACCAACATCATGATTGATTGCAGCCACGCCAACTCCAACAAGGACCCTGCCCTGCAAACGCTGGTCCTGGAAAACGTGGCCAACCAGATTCTGGAGGGCAACCGCTCCATTATCGGGCTGATGGTCGAGAGCAACCTCGAATGGGGCAACCAGCCGCTCACCGCAGATCATTCCAAATTGAAGTACGGGGTATCGATTACCGATGCGTGCATCGACTGGAAGACAACCGAGACCGCGTTCCGGGAAATGCATCAGAAGTTGCACAACGTGCTGCCGGCCCGCAACGTGAAAACGGACGCCGCCTAGCCCGCATCCGTCACCGATTGGCGCGTAAGATGGCCAGTTTTTGTGTCGTCCAGCTTACCGATTTACACCTCAGGGGTGACGCGGCGGCAACAATGGGTGGCGCTGCAATCGATGCCTCGTTCGAGGCGGTGCTGGATCGGCTGGATCAGGAAGCCATTGTTCCCGACCTGCTGCTGTTGACCGGGGACCTGGTCGACGACCCGGACCCGTCGGTTTACCCGGCAGTGTACCAGCGCCTGATCGCACTGCTTCGCGACCGCTTCGGCGCGCAGGCCACGATCTGCGCGATCCCAGGCAACCACGACCACGCAGACAGCTTCCACAGCAGCTTTGCGCAGGCCGGTATCACGACCCGCGGCAGCCTTGCCATCGGTGACTGGCGCTTTTGCCTTTTGGATAGCAGTGTACCCGGGAGCAATGGCGGGTCGATAAGCCGGGCACAGCTGGAGCAACTCAGGGACATCGCCAGCCGCTATCCGGAGCAATACCTGGTCGTGGTTTTGCACCACCCGCCGATATCGATCAACAGCTCATGGCTGGATACCATGATGGTGGACAATGCCGCACAATTGTTTGATACGCTGGCCGGCTGCCCCGTCGTCAAAGCGTGCGTCTGGGGCCATGCCC
>CAMYKE010000152.1:5307-10408 GCA_947258895.1 uncultured Pseudomonadales bacterium
TTGCCCGTCGCGGCATCCTCCAGCTGGGATCGCCCGCCACCTGCCCGCTGCAATTCAAACCCCTGAGTGCCGTATACGCCGTCGATGAACAACAGCGGCCTGGCTGCAGGGTACTTACTCTTGCCCGCGGGGGACGCCTGGAGAGTCGTGTTCTGCGGATCTCGAGACAAGGATCAAAATGAAAATAATATGTTTTAATATCAATGGTATAAGAGCAAGACTTCATCAGCTACATGCGATTATAGATCAGCACCAGCCGGACATCATCGGTCTTCAGGAATCGAAAGTTTCGGACCCCGACTTCCCCGTCGCTGCCGTCGAAGCGATGGGATACACCGTCAATTTTCACGGCCAGAAAGGCCACTATGGCGTCGCATTGCTGTCGAAGCAACCTCCCCTGAGCCTGCGAAAGGGCTATCCCGGCGACGCTGAAGATGCCCAGCGGCGCCTGATCGTTGGTGAATTCGCCACCGACAGCGGCACCAGCGTGCACGTGATCAACGGCTATTTCCCACAGGGCGAGAATCGCAAGCACGAAATCAAGTTCCCCGCCAAGCGCAAGTTCTATGCGGACCTGCTGGCTTTCCTGCACAGCAACTATTCGCCTGCGGACCAGCTGGTGGTGATGGGCGATTTCAATATCTCGCCCGCGGACAACGATATCGGCATCGGCGAAAAAAACGCGAAGCGCTGGCTGCAAACAGGCAAGTGCAGCTTTTTGCCGGAGGAACGAGCCTGGTACTATGAGTTGCTCGAGTGGGGCCTTGGCGACACCTTCCGCGTGCGCTATCCCGATGTCAGCGATCGCTTCAGCTGGTTCGATTACCGCAGCCGCGGGTTTGAGGATAATCCCCGGCGCGGCCTGCGCATTGACCAGATTCTTGCAACTGCACCGCTGTGCGACAGGGTCCGGGACGCGGGCATCGATTACGCCATCCGCGGCATGGAAAAACCATCCGACCACTGCCCGATCTGGGCCGAGTTCGACTGTTAGCGTAAACGCCCGGGTGGATCGCAGACATCCGGCCGGCTGATTAGCCGCCAGTTCCCTTCAGCCAGTCGACGGCGCCTGCCAGCGAGGTCTTCAAGTACGTCCGCGCAGGCTCGATCAGCCCCTGGTAGAGTTGCATTTGGGCGGAATGGGGTAACAGGAATATCGTTACTGTGATGAGCAAGCTCATGGAAAGTGCCAATACCCGCAGCGGATGCGCTTGCGGTTTGCCCCGGTGGCGATCGAGCCGGGCATCCGCCACACTCTTTCGGTAGGGGTTATCATTCAGCGCCTCGTCGCGCATGCCCGCCTGCGTCCCGCTCCCCGCAGCGCCTGCCCTGGCAGTCGCAACCGTTTGCCTGGCGGTCACCGCAGTCGCTTCCCGGGCAGCGGGCCGACGCGGGTTTTGACCTGCCGCCGCGGTAGCTGACCGGCCGGCGTGCATGTCTGACATCGGCCGCCTCCCCGCAGCGCCCGGCGGTCGCCCCGCCTGCGGCTCACCGCTGCGTTTTTGCAGTCGCGGCTCAGGAGGCGCATCAACCCGTTTTTCCCCAGTCGAACGCTCTCCGGAGTCGGTAGCAGGTAGCTCGTCCTCGGACGTATCGGTCAGCTGCGGGTGATTAACCGCTTGCGCCAGCTCTGCCTGACGCCAGAGTTCGGCGCGCTCGTGCGCCGTTCGGGGGTGGTCGTCGGAATCGCTACCGGCACCCGATGCATCCTGCGGCAGGCCCTCTTCCGCCGCGTACTCCGGATGATCTTGCAGCAGTCGCGATAGCTCGCTTTCCGACTGGTCATCCTGTTCACCCTGCGTGGTAGCGTTGATCCGCCGGGCCAGTGATATCACCTTGGCGGACTCGCGTTCCTCCTCGGCCATGGGCAGTTCAGCATCGAAAGCTTCCGCATCGGGAGGTTCGGCGCCGGGAGTTTTGACGGCAAAGTGCGGATCCGCAGATCCTGAGCCGGTCGCGCCGAGGATGGGATCTTGCGAAACGGCGGGCGGCTCGACCGGAATTTGGTCCGCCATCAGAGTTTCCTCGTCGGATATTTGCCCGATATCGGCAATGAAATCGGACATCTTTCCATAGCGATCACCCTGATTCACCGCCAGCATCCGATCCAGGATCGGTTTGAAGATGGCGTGTCCGGCGCTCAGTTCCGGCACCCGGCCCGCAGCGACCAGAGCGCGCAATTCCTCGATGCTGTTTGCCCGGTAGGGGCCCTCGCCTTCCAACAGGGTGTAGAGCACGATGCCAAGACTGTAGATATCCGAGCCGGGCGACAGCTCGTTACCTTCGAGCTGTTCGAGGCTCATAAATGCGGCCGCAGCCACCGGGATTGCAGACCATCTGTCGGAGAGGGAAATCGCGGCGGGGTCAAAACCAAAGCCCGTGAGAACGACACTGCTGTCGGCCTCCCGGATAAAGATATTGTCCAGGTTAATCTGGCCGTGGACAAGCTTGAACTTGGCGACGTACTCGAGCGCCAAGGCGGCTTCCTTGACCACATAGATCTTGTCCAGCAGACACATGCCACGATATTTGCTGGCAAGTGTGGAACCGCAGATAAAGTCCATCACACAAAAGGGCTTGCCTTCGTGTTCACCGAATTGATGGACTTTTACCAGCCCGGGATGGGTGATATCGGCCGCCAGCTTGGCGCCGGACAAAAAGCTGCGCGTCGACTCACCGTCTGCGGCGGCCGTTTCAGTCAGAACTTTGATAGCGTAGCGAGCCCTGAGATTCTCTCGCTTGGCCAGGTACACGATCGAAGCAGTATCCTGACCAAGTGGCTCGATTACGGTATAACCGGCGATATCCATAGTTACCAGGCAAACGTCCGTTCAGCGGTGCGTAGTGCCGCACCCAACCCCGCGGATCAGTTCGGAGTCCATCCCCGCAACCCGCCAAGATCTCACAAGGCTAACAAATTTGCTGCAAATTATCCAACTCCGGACCGTGGCCGCGAGGCGGACACCGCAAACCACCGGGAATACTAAAATAACTAGTATTCACCTGCGAAATGGTAATTCAAAACCCTCTTATATTCAGACAGTTATGTCGTTTTTATCGACGCCATTAACGGGCGGCCCGCTTAACATCGGCGCAGCTATCGGATAGAATCGGTACTGTGCAGCAGGATGGCGTTTAACGACTCCTGGTTCCATTAATAAAAACTTATCACGAGGATTTTACTGTGTTAGACGCATACCGAGAACACGTCACGGAAAGAGAAGCAGAAGGTGTGGTACCCAAGCCGTTATCCGCCGAGCAGGTCGTCGAACTGATCGAGTTGCTCAAGAACCCGCCCGCCGGCGAAGAAGAGTTCCTGCTCGACCTCCTTACCAACCGTGTTCCGCCCGGCGTCGACAAGGCTGCCTACCCGAAGGCCGGTTTCCTGTCGGCGATCGCCAAGGGAGAAGTGCAATGCCCTCTGATCGACCGTAAAGAGGCCGTGGTTTTGCTGGGTAATATGCATGGCGGCTACAACATCGCCACCCTGGTTGAACTGCTGGATGATTCCGGCCTGAGCACCCTGGCCGCCGCCGAACTCAAGCACACGCTTTTGATGTTTGACGCCTTTCACGACGTCGAAGAGAAGGCCCAGGCAGGCAACGCCAACGCCCAGGCGGTCCTGCAGTCCTGGGCCGACGGAGAATGGTTCAAGAATCGCGACAAGGTACCGGAAAGCATCAAGGTCGCGATCTTTAAGGTCAGCGGCGAAACCAATACCGACGATCTGTCCCCCGCCCCCGATGCCTGGAGCCGACCCGATATTCCTCTGCATGCCCGGGCCATGTACAAGATGACCCGCGACGGGCTGACCCCGGAAGAGCACGGCGTCACCGGTCCCATGAAGCAGATCGAGGAAATCTCCGCGCTGGGCCAGCAGGTTGCTTTCGTCGGCGAAGTCGTTGGCACGGGCTCCTCCCGGAAATCCGCCACCAACTCGGTACTGTGGTTTTTCGGCGAAGACCTGCCGGGCGTATACGATGCGTTGCCGTATCTTGTTGGCAACGTGTACCGCGAACTCGGGCACGATGAGACCGATGCGCCGTATATCGATTTCGAAGGCAAGAACGTCGTAGTGCTCGGCGGCGGTGACACTGGCATGGACTGTAATCGCACAGCAATTCGCCAGGCAGCGGCCAGCGTTACGTGCGCGTATCGCCGCGACGAAGAGAATATGCCGGGCTCGCGCCGCGAGGTCGCAAACAGCAAGGAAGAAGGAGTGACGTTTCTCTTTAATCGGCAGCCACTCGAAATTCTGGGTGACGGCAACGTCACTGGCGTGAAAGTCATCGAAACCAGGCTGGGTGCAGCAGGATCAGATGGCCGGCGGCGGCCCGAGCCGATTCCGGGAACGGAGACCGTGCTACCAGCCGATGTTGTCGTCATCGCGTTCGGGTTCCGGCCGGATCCTCCCGCATGGTTCAAGGAATTCTCAATCGACACGCTTGAAAGCGGTCGCGTGCTGGTAAAGTCTATGGGCACGGTTCCCTACCAGACCAGTAACCCGAAAGTGTTTGCCGGCGGCGACATGGTGCGTGGTTCAGACCTTGTCGTAACGGCAGTGCATGAGGGGCGCGAAGCTGCGAAGGGAATCACGCGTTTCCTGGAGGTCTAATAAGATGTCAGTCGAACCCGAACGTTCGCCGACACCGTAGGTGTTGGGTATGGAGCCCGACTTTCTGCTTCTGCTGCTCGCTGATACGCTGTTGTTCGTCCACGTACTGTTCGTCTTATTCGTCGTCATCGGCCTGGTGCTTATACTGGCAGGCAAGCTTGCTGACTGGACCTGGGTCCGAAACCCTTGGTTTCGAATTGCACATCTCGTGGCGATTGGCATCGTTGCGGTTCAGTCCTGGGTCGGTGTGATCTGCCCACTCACAACCTGGGAAATGGCGCTTCGGGCACGCGGCGGTGACGCGACGTATCCAGGGTCGTTCATTGCACACTGGCTGGAGGCGATTCTGTATTACCAGGCCCCCGCATGGGTATTCACAGTTTGCTATACGGTTTTTGCGGCCGTTGTTGTTGCCAGCTGGGTTTGGGTGAGGCCGCGGCGCTTCAACAAACCACAAAACGGTGTAAGTTAACGACGCGCCACCGA